>JASGCF010000017.1 GCA_030054275.1 Limnohabitans sp.
GCCAGAGCGAGCAAGTTGCGAAGCAGGTTGCGAGCGCTCAAAGACGCGAAGCAGGTTGCGAGCGCTCAACCACGACATGCTTCAGCCCGCCGCGCCAGTTCAAAAGCTACGACTCGCGGCGAGGCGTGCCAGAGCGAGCAAGGGCGGGCCCCTGAAGCGCAGCTTCAGCAGCCCGCCAGTTGCGAGCGCTCAAATCTAGTTCAGCGCCTTCCACAAAATTTCGCTGCCAGCTGGCGCCTTCACCTTGCCACTGGTGATGTCGCCCACGCTTACATCTGGCCCGTACTGTTCGCGATTGATTTTGTCTGCGGTCGAGAAGTACACGCCTCCGACAAGCAGTCCGCCAAACAAGCCTTCCGTGCGTAGGTAGTAGTAGGTCGCAGGAACAGGTCCGCCTGCGTTGTTCGGATCGGTCTTCGCGGGACCAGCTACGGCAGAGGCCTCGGCCAATCCGTACATACCGTCATCGAGGAAGTTGGCAACTTCTTCGGTTGTGTTCATCACGATGATGATGTCACGCGACTGTGCTCCTGCCTGAAGACCAATCGAAGCGCCACCTGTATTGATCGCCACAGGCGCAGACCAACCACGCTCTGCGCGCTTCACAAAGACGCCTTGACCGCCAGAGCCGCCGACGACAAACGCGGCGCTACCTTCGCGCAGAATCGCAACGCCCTTTGCATTTTCAAAGACAGCCGTCGGGATGGGATGATCGCTTGATTGAAATCCGCGCACAATGGCAAGCGCTTCGCCAGTTCGGGTGGAAAGTGAGTTCGAGCAAGCGGCCAAGAACACGAGCGGCAAAATGAGCGCGATTCGAACGAGTTGCATGTCATGCTTCCTTGCATATGCGCGCGTTTCGCGATGCGAGTCTCGCTGCGACGCACCGGACGAGTTGATGTGAGATCGATCCGGGTGAGCGGCGAGAGACACTGCTTCCACCACTTGGACCACCACTTCGACTGTTACTTCGGCTGTTACTTCTTCGTGATGCCTTCCATCGCAGCGCGCATATCACTGATGCGCATGGCGATGACCTTGTTCATGAGTTTGACCACGATGAACGCGGCCAACACGATGATCGCGAACTCAATGAGATTGTTGAAGAACGCACCGTACTTGATGGCAACAACGGTCGTCTCAACGCCGTCCTTCATTTCCGTCTTCAGCGGAATTTGCAGTTGTTTGAAATCAACGCCACCAATCACAAGTCCAAGCGGCGGCATCAGGAGGTCAGACACGATGCTGTTCACGATCTTCGTGAATGCGCCACCAACCAAAATGCCGACTGCCATGTCGACAGCGTTGCCCTTAGCTGCGAATTGCTTCAGTTCTTCGATAAAGCCCATAAAGATGCCTCCAGAGTGCGCAAGATAGCGAGGCTCCGACCTTCCGTGCGGCCAGCGCTCGATTAACACGAGATGACACACTGCATGTTTGACTAGAAAATCAATCGCAGGCCGACCAATGCTGCGAGTCGCAGATTCGGCGCATCATCGACTTCCCATGCAAGCGGAATCTGAAGCCCGAGTTCAACCGCAAAGGTCGGCGCCTCAAGCAGTAGGCCCGGCGAAATGAGGATCTCGTACTCCGATCCAGCCGTCCAAATCGAGTTCAACTCGGAGGTCGCGTACCACGCAGCTTCGCGTTCTTCGCCATACGCATCGGGGTAAAGCCGAAATGCGTACCCAAGGTCGAGATTCGCGTAGTCATCAGCGGTTGTGCCGCCGAAGGTCGGGAGAAATGGGCTTTCGTCTGTGACAAATGTCCAGCGCGCCCCGATGTCGAAGCCATGTCGACCGAAAATGCCAGTAAGCACCCCGCCAGCGCAGGGATCAGCACCACTCGAACCGAACCCGCCCGTTCCGGTGGGAAGTTCGGCGCCCGCGTAGACCGCCCCGCGCAGCGTGTCTACAGCGCCGAGATCTTCGCGCAAAATGCGCAACTCGACGATCGCCTCGAGATCGCCAAGACCAAAGTCGCCATCGGACGGACGCGGCTCATCAAAAAAGCCTTGAAACATCGGTAGATCGAGCGAAATCGCAAGGTCGCGCGCAACGCCGTATTCCAAACGCACATCTTCTTCAAGCAGCGTTTGTCCACCTTCGTAGAAGTACGCACGGGCTTGCGCACGAGGAATCAAAACACCAGGTGATGGCGAGGTCGCCGCCGGCATATTGAGCATTTCCTGCGCGCTCGACGCGTTTGTCGAACCGAGCGCGCCCGCCAGAACCGCCGTGCCCACCATCACGCTGCGGCGTCGTCGCTCGATCACGGCTGCACCTCGCCTTCAGGCAACTTGCGAATCTCGCGCAGTGTGAAGCCAGCGTCCAAAATGGCTCGGAAAACAGCCTCGCGAGACGGTGCGACTGGGCCGTCCACATCGATCGTCACGATGCCGTGTTTCATGTCGACTTTCGGATTCGCGATCCCGTCGATTCGACCAAGTTGTAGGTCGACATTCGAGATGCACTTCGGGCAACTCATTCCAAATACGACGAGGGCATAGCGGCCTGGCGCGAGCGTTTGCGCATCGTGCACGGCGCCGAGTTGCGCACTTTGGAGATTGATGTCGGAAGAAATGCGATCAGTTGAGGTGGTCGAAACTGTGGACGCGCAGCCCGCGGCACAAAGTGCCATGAAAGTGACGAGCGATGCGCATGCAAGCGAAGCGAAATCGCGTCGCGCAACGGCAGAAGGAGCCATGGGTTCCCCTTTGTAATTCGATATGCATATTGACAAATAGACGCGTGTTCTCTCGCGCGACTTATGTCGTCCATCTTGAAACAGAGGCAAGCAGTTCGCGCCCCGATGGTCGGCCCGCATTGGTTTCCTGAGGCTCTTCGAAAGACACGCCAGAGAAGCGGTCAACGACGAGCAAGTTGGGCAGCGTGCACGCGAACAGCGCAAGCGTCAGGCGCACCATTCGCGTGTCGTTCGTCGGTACGACTGGCGCATTGGGCGAAGGCGCATCGTCGTTCGGGGCTGCGCATGGGCAACGCTCGCCGCACTGGCAGGCGTCTCCGCAGCAGGACATGCGAGCCTCTTTGGTGAGATTCGCGGCGCCCATCCTCGACGCGTTGAGACTGGAGCATTGCAGGCCCGCAGCACTTGGCCAACACACACCAAGCGCGCCCATGAGGGCGATCAAGAGATACGCGGTGATGTGCACGGTTCGTGTGCGCATTTCAGGCGATCGCGTGCATCACGCGCAAAAACTCCCGAGGCCTTCATGCTACCAAGCGTGCGGTTCCTCGATGCGTATTTTCAGGCATTTCGGATCGAGACCCCTCGAAGTACGGCGTCAAGATCCGCGTCGGAGAGGCTCCATCCAGAGCGTGGTTGAGGAGACCACAGTTGTTCTGGATTTGCATGCGAACCCGACCCGACAAAGCGCTGCTCCACAAAGTCATACGCGATGCGGTTTCCGGCACGCGCTGCGACCGTTCCTGAAAGCACCAATTCGTTGAGCACGCTCGATCGCTCGAAGGCGCAAAGTGGGGCATCGCAAGCGTCCACAGAGCCAGCGCGCCACGCGCGGATCGCATCAAGCCACTCGCGGTGATGACCGAGCGAGGGCGGAATCGCGGTGACGGCTGGTTTCGGCTCGTCTGCGATTGCCTTCGGAAGCACGAGGAACTCGCCATAGTTTGCGAAGAGGAAACCGTTCGTTCCTTGGAAGGCAATGTTGAATCGACCGTGATAGTCCTGTCGATCTTTGCCTCCGAGTTCCTGCGCAATCGGCGACATGCGCCCGTTGTCGAACCAGCGTAAAACCAGCGGATCTTTGATGGTGGATGCTGGGCCGCCGAACGCAGCCAGACCTCGATATCCGCCGCCATTCGCGGCACGCCGAATCGCCCACGATGCCTCGGTCCACTCGGGGCACGCCACGCTGTCGATGTCCGAACACTGTGCGAAAATCTCGGCGGTTCCAACGCTCGCACGATCGAGACCGAGCGCCCACACAGGCAAATCCATCATGTGGCAACCCATGTCGCCAAGCGTTCCCGTTCCAAACGCCCAATACTTCCGCCAATTCGCAGGATGCAACTGATCGACATATGGCGACTCTTGCGCTGGACCAAGCCAAAGGTCATACGCAAGCGTTGCTGGAGGTGGCACCACTGGGCCTGTCGGTCCACAACACCAACCTTTGTTGACCCAACAATCACAACTTGTGATTTCGCCGATCACACCTGCGCGCACAAGTTCCACCACACGACGGTAATTCTCCGTGGCGTGAATTTGCGTTCCCATTTGCGTAGGTACGCGCGCTGCCCGCGCCAGAGCCAAAATGCGGCGCGATTCCGCAAGCGAGTGGGTGAGTGGTTTCTCGCAGTACACGGGAAGTCCAGCGCGCAACGCAAGTGCCGTTGCAAATGCATGGGTGTGATCGGGCGTGGACACAAGTACACCGTCAAGCGCGAGTTCATTTCGACGCGCGAACAATTCGCGCAGGTCGCGGAATGTGCGGGCATCAAGTGGATTCTTTGGATCGCGCTGTTTGGCGCGGTCGAGTGCCCCTTGATCGACATCGCACAACGCAACCACATTGGCACCGGCCGCGATGAGATCGCCGAGATTGTCTGCGCCGCGACCGCCGCAGCCGATGATCGCGATTCTCGGTGCTTGGCTTGCGTCATCTTTGTGTCGAGTCGTTGCGTGTGCATCGTATGAGCCCGCCTCATGCGTTTTCACACGATCCGTACATCCAAGGAGTGTTGGTGCAGCGAGCACAGCCGGAACAAGCCCAAGAAAGGCGCGGCGGTCAAGCATCGTCCGATGAGGTGCATCGCTCATACGACGAGTGTGGGCGAAGGCCGCATGCAATGCAAGAGCCCTTCACGGCGAACTACGGGAAAGTGCTACATTTCGGCCGCGCCATGCATGGCGGTTTGCTCGGAGTACGACTGTCATGACGATGTTGACGCACACCACGCACACCACGACGACCCCAGGAGAGCTCGCGCCATCGGTGCGAGGTCGTTTGTCGAGCCGCGCGCAATGCGCGATCGCACTCTCCGTCTGCGTCGCGACGCTTGCGCTCGGTGTTGGTTGCGCTCCGGAAACAGCGGTACGCGTTGAGCCAACGCTCTTACCTCCCACGGTCGGTGCCGTCGAGACGAAGGGCACTGCAGCGATTCGTTGGGAAGCGGTCGATCTCAGTACATTCGATCTTGCGGGGATCTTTCCTGGCCGCGATCTCGCACAACGCGCCGGATTCATCGCAGCCTGCAAGAATTCTCAGGGAAGTGTCGATCGACAAGTTGCAGCCGATGCAGCAGCACTTGATGAAATCTTCTGGGCTGCAAAAGATGGTCTTTCGTTTGAGAAGTTCCTTCGCGAACGATGCGTTGCCTCTCGCGCATCACCCAGTCGGTTCGATGCAGCCACGCAGTCAAGCGGTCTCCTCACCGGTTACGCAACACCAACCGTGCGCGTCCGTCGCAAAGCGGATGATCGATTTCGCTTTCCGATTTTGGGTGACCTGCGCATGGCACATCCACAACTTGCGGACGCGCCGCGTGCGGAAATTCTCGCCTCAAGCGCAGCGCGCGAACTCGCTCTTGCGTGGATTGATGATCCCCTCGGTTGGGCGCTCGTTGAAACGAATGGCACTGCCGTACTTGTGATTGATGAACCGAATGCGCCGCGCGAAGAAGCCTACATTTCGCGAGTTTCTACCAACGGACGGCCGTTTACGAGCGTTGGACGCGGACTTGCGAAGGCAGGCCTCCTCGATGCATCGAAGGCCACACTTGCCGATGTTGTGCGGATCGCAGAGCGTGATCCCGCCGCGATCGAGCGTGCGGCGCTTGAAAACGAGCGTGTTGTCTTCTTCGCAGAAGTTCCGCGGACTTCGTTTCCGCCGGTACTTGGACTTCCGAACGGCCGACTTGTGCCTGGATATTCGTGCGCAGCCGATCCGAAGATCTATCCCGCTGGTTCTGTGCTGCTTCTTTCAGAACGCGCCACGCGCGGCGTGGAGCGTCGACCCGTGCGCGTTGTCTTCGTACACGATGCGGGTGGTGCCATCAGCGGCACCGAGCGTATCGATGTCTATTTCGGCGAAGGATCGCAGGCAATCCTGCGGGCTGGTGACATGCGCATTGAAGTGGATGTGATGCGACTGTCGCTTCGCGGTGCCGTTTCCCCATGAACAGGCTTTCTGAACGGAATCAACCCCCGATCGCGACGGGGCAGCATCCTCGAACGCTTGCGCGCCGAGCAATGCAGTGGTTGCTTGCGTTGGCGTTCATTCTCCAAGCATTCCTTTGGTGGCGGGCGGTGTGGTGGTTCCCTCAACTCCCCGAGAAATTTCCGGTTCATTTCAATGCCAGCGGCACGCCTGATGGTTGGAGTGAGCGCGGATTCATGTGGTTTCTCTTACCGATTCTTGGACTCGCGATTTTCTGCCTGTTTGGCGTGATCATGGCCACCATTGCGCCGCTTGCGCGACGATCACCTGGAATCGTGAACATGCCGAAAAAAGACCTCTGGATGAAACTCTCACCAGAGGGTCGCGCCGCCACGCTTGCACCGACTTCAGCATTCCTTGCGTTTGTCATCGTGCTCGTGGAGTTGCTCTTCATCTTCATTATGGAAGGTAGTGGGCGCGTTGCTCTTGGACTCGCGACGACGCTGCCGCCGTGGCCGGTTTTCGTCTTTCTCGCGTTGGTCTTCGCCGCGCTCGTGCCCATGTACATCGCGACCAACAACGCGGTCATTGCGTGTGCTGAAGCGGAAGAATGTGCGTGAACCAGAACTCGTCTTGCCAAGAATTCAACGGGAAGATGAGCGAGTGATCTAGCGGTGTTTGCGCGCCGTTCGCGTCACAAGCGCATTTGCTGTCGAAGCGTTTGCGCCTTCGAAGAGTTCATTCGCTGCATTCCAAACAAGCGGTTGACGCAATGCATATCCAATGTTCGCAAGTTGACATACCGTCGCAGTGCGATGCCCAGTTTCTGCAGTGCAGATGGGATCGCGACCTTCGCGAATCGCACTCAGAAAATCTGCGGCGTGTGAACTGTTGCGTGGAAGTCGCAACTCATTGCCTGTTGGTTCGGCGAGAATCTCGGGTGCATCCGGCGCAGTGCGATCGCTACTTCGGTAGGCACGCAAATGTCCTCGCGAGACTTCAATGGTGCCTTCATCACCGATGAATGTGCAATCGGTCGGTCCGCCGTGGATCATTTCGACGCCGTTCGGGTACACGAAGCGCAGGCCGGTCACAGCGCCATCGGGCGGCGGCACAACTTCGCGCGGGCCGCTCGCATCCATGTTCAGCGCCCACTGCGCGATATCGAAGTGATGTGCGCCCATATCTGCAAGTCCGCCGTTGGCGTATTCGCGATAGTTCCGCCCGGCTGGATAGTTGCGATGTACACCAATCGGACAAAGCACGCTCGAAAATCCGCGCTCCGGAGCTTGTCCAAGCCAGCCATCCCAGTCAATTCCAGGCGGTAGTGCTTCATCTGGCAAATCGCACGACTTGGGCGGCGCGCCAACCCCAATCGTGATTCGTGTGACGCGACCAATGCGGCCATTTCGCACGGCTTCTGCAGCACGCACGAACATGTGGCCATACTCAGAGCGCTGCTGCGAACCCACCTGAAAACGCACTCCGCCCGCGCGCGCAGCGCTGGCGATGGCGCGTCCCTCCGCGATCGTCAGTGACAGCGGCTTTTCGCAGTAAACATGCTTTCCAGCAAGCGACGCTGCAATCGCGGGTTCAGCGTGCCACGCGTCGTGCGTTGTCACAATCACCGCATCAACTGCCGGATCAGCAACCACATCTCGCCACGACAACGCAAGACGCGCGGATCCATTCTTGCGACGCTCTTCAATCAAGCGAACGCCTTCGGCAGCACGGGCATCAACGACATCGGCAATCGCAACGATTTCGACATTCGGATCATCCAAGAAAAATCCGTAGATTTCGCGCGCACGAATGCCCCAGCCGACCACACCGATTTGCAATCGACCGTTCTTCAGAGGCCGTGCTAGGCGCGCATTTCGCGTCGTATTCGCCGGAAGCGAAGGTTCACTTCGTGCGCGACTTGCACCAAGTCCCACGGTCGCTGCAGCTGTGACGAGCGCAGAAGTGCGAAGAAACTCGCGGCGCGACGCGCCACCCGCTGGATGGAATGCGTGGGACATCTGCGTACCTTCGCAAGAATCACGAAGTGTCGCAACCCGACACGTATAGACGCCCGACAGCAGAACTCGCTCCGACGAGCGACGCGATCAACTTGGCTGCGTTCCCCATGCGCCAAGCACAATCGATAGATCGCCGCTTCCCACGCTTCCATCGCCATCAATATCGCCGAGTGTTGTGTTTGCTGTTGTCCATGCGAAAAGAAGTGTGGAAAGATCAAGCGTATTCACAATGCCATCAAGATTGAGATCACCGCCTGCTCGTTCGCAGCGATCCAGTTTGCCGTCGTGATCGGTGTCTGCGCCTTGTTCTTCGAGTTCATCAAGATCGCAAATGCCATTGAGATCGCAGTCTTTGCCCTGTTCGACGGTCGTTGCAATGCTGACGGCGCCAATCGTGTGTGTGGGTCGATTGCCACAAAGGCGATCGATATCAATGGCAGTCGCAACGCCGCCAATCGCGTCTATCGCAGCGCTTCCGGTGCCAGCAAGTGAGAACAGCACAACACCACCATGAAGTTCGGCACGCGCGAGGTTCGCGATCGTTCCACCGACGGTGGTTGCTTCGTTTGCGATGAAGTCACAGTTTTGAAAGCGTACAACTTCGTGACCGAGTGTCGACGAGATGGAGACTGCACCGCCGATATCGGCGCGATTTTCCGCGAATGTACACGCATCGAATGTTGCGCTACTTCGTTCAATTCGCACCGCGCCGCCGTTGGAACTTGCGAAATTCTCTTCAAAGACGCACGCGCGAATCGTCGGACTTGTATCCACGATCAACATGCCAGCGCCAACCGCAGCGTTTCCACGACGAATCGTGAACCCTTCGATCAGCGGGAATCCCGCTCGGGTCGGCGCGGATACCGCGGAAATTGCCACGCAGCGCGTCGAAGAGGATCCATCGATCACGGTACTCGCGCGATTGCCAAGTGCTCGAATCGCAATGGTGCGATCGACCAGCGCGATCGAACTCCAAGTGCCTTCGCCAACAAGCACCGTGGCGCCATCGGGCGCAGCGTCGATCGCAGCCTGTATCGAACCAAATCCACTTCCTCCAACGATCCACTCGCCAGCGCAGTCGTCAGGAATGCCGTTTTGATCGAGGTCTGTCGTTCCCGCGGCGATCTCACATGCATCGCCGACGCCATCTCCGTCACAGTCGCGCTGTTCCACATTGGCGATCGAGGGACAATTGTCGCCCTCTTCAAGCGCGTAACCTTCCGGCTGTGTGCATGCTTCGGTGACGCCGTCGGGCGCGTTTCCAAGCCCATCACCATCAAGATCGCGATACCACTTTGTTTGTACGCACGATTCGAGCGTGAATGCCGCGTCAGAGAACTGCACAGCGCCGCCAGCGCCGTTGTTCCACGCAACACGAAGCGTGCACGATCGCGCTGCGTGCCCGAGAGAAAGCACAAACTGCGCAACCCGCACCGAGAATGGAAAGTTCCCAGCTTGACCCACGCGTCCTTGCAGATTTGGTGGCGACGCGTTGTACCAACCGATGACGCCATTCGAGACAAGGTCTGGTCGTGACCAACCACGCGCATCTCCGCTGTGCGCGCCGCTTCCGCCAGAACTCCACGATGGATCTGCAGTCGAAGTACTGGAACTTCCCGTTGCAGCACCGATCGATAGAAAACTGTCATACGGGCGATTCGCAGATGGCGAGCCCACAAGCGCTGGTGACCAAGTGCCGAAGTTTTGCGACAACACACCCGACGCGTCATCGTTGTTGTCTTTGTGCCAAAATCCTGCATGAGCGTCGCCTGTCTCGGACGCGATGCTGAAGTTGTAGACATTCAGAATGGTGTCTGTTGCGCCATCAAAGTGTGCGTAGATCTCGTATCGCACTAGATTTTGGCCCGACGACTCAACGGTTGTCGCGAGCACGCTGTACTCAAGGAAGTCTGCACGCGCGGCTTGCGAGAATGCATGAAGCGCACTTGTGATGCACGCAAGACCGACACCTGCGATGACGGCTCGACATCGCGAAGATTGCCACACATCACTCCGGCGCGATCCCATCGAGACCGAACGCAGTCGGCGACTGTCGGGGCTGATGAAGCTGTCGGGCACGAGGAATCGCATCGGCGGAGAGGTACAAGTCCTGCGGAAATCGGGCATTTCGCGAAACTCGGGTGAGTTTTCCCTGCCGATTGACGCCGAGGCGTTCTGCTGTTGCCATGCTGTGATGCCTCCAGTCTCTGTCGTTCATCGCCTGTGCCTGCTGATTCCGATGATCTCGCTCTTCGGGTTGACGGAACCCCCGACAGCCCACATCGTTGAGAAGCAACCGCTCTTTGATGCGTTTCCGATGGCCGACTGGGTACGCGTTGGCGGCGCTGCGAACTTTGAACTTGTGCCGCCAGCGAATGGCGGTGTTGGTCCCACGCTTGTTGGAAAGGGCCCTCTTGAGCGCAACGGGTTTCTCGCGTCGCCGCGGCCGCTCGGCGATTTCCGCTTGTCTGTCGAGGTTCGCATCGGCAGCGCAGACAACCCCGAAGGTGACAAGATGAACTCGGGCATCCAAATTCGGTCCGCCGTGATCGACGGCACGATTGCAGGATTGCAAGTTGAAATTGATCCTTCGGAGCGCGCGTGGTCGGGCGGCGTCTATCACGAGCGTGGGCGCGGCTGGCTTGCGTCACTTGAAGGAAACGACGCGGCGCGCAAGGCATTTCGGCGGGGAGCATGGAATTTGTACGAGATCGAATGTGTTGGCCCGCGCATTCGCACCAGCGTCAATGGAGTGTCGTGCGCTGAGTGGTTTGATGGCGTTGAGTCTGGCCTTCTTGCCTTTCAAGTGCATGGTGGGCCAGCATGCGAAGTGGCCTTTCGAGCGCCTGTCCTTGAGGAACTTGGCGAACATGAGTGGCGGTTGTTCGCGTGGAAGCGCGAAGGCGAACCGGAACTCACGGAGCGCAAAGTGAGTGAAGAGACGACTGTGTACCCGTTCCTCCCAAAGTGTTCGGGTGTTCGTCTCCGAGTTGCTGCGGGCACAGCACTGCGACTTCTTGATGAACAAGGAAAGGCTGTTTTGGATACAGATCTAGAGGTCGCGCGCAAACCACTCGAGAAAGTCGACGCTGAGAAACCAAATGGTGCATCCAATGACGCTGCAGAGGAGCGCGAAGTTGGTTTCGATGAACTGCGTGTCGAGTTGTTGTGGCGTGAAGGACGCGGTGCGTTGATCGTGAACGGTGCCCGCCAGCAGAGTGTCACATTGCAGCGTGAACCTGCGTCGATCGAGGTATCCGGCATCGGCCCACAATGGTCACCGGAACTACTCCTACCGAAACAGCCATCAACGAAGTGAGTTCAAAGCAAGGAGTTCTTTCACGCCGACGCTTCCAGATTCGCGAGAACTGGTGGAGCGCTTGTGGATGCGTGGTGTGTTGGCGCAGCCACGGCTACGGACGACGAGTTGCGCGGTCGTTTCGCAGTTGATTTTCCTCCGAACACAGCATCCGCGCTCGATTTCTGCGCGCGTCCGGCTTGCTTTCGCACGCGGTCGATGAAGCGGTGATCTTCCCTGCGTCGCCACACATGCGCGATGAAGGGAGTCACGATGTCGACAGAGTTTCAGTCACAGCACGCGCGACGAGAGAGAGCGGTCGAAACGAGCTACCAAGCCGCCAAAAACACCACCAACAAGACCGCTCATACCACGACGAGCGAGTCAGCCAACACCCGCGAGGACGCGCGGAAGGAGCGTGTCAATCGCCTGATCGCGCTCGCACGCGCCTATCGCGGCTGGTCGGTTGGGGAGTTGTCCGATGCACTCGGTCGCGAGCCGCGGCGAGTACTGGCAACCAACGGGAACCCACGGCTCGATCTTCTCGCCCGATTGGCCCGAGCGCTCGACTGGGATCTTGGCGACATTGCCGCTGGGGTCTGGAGTGCGAACGCATCGTCCATTGATTCTGGACGGGCGAATGAAGCGACATTCGCCGAACTCGATCGTCGCGCACAGGAAGAGCACCGCAACGGCGACTTTCGCGCAATGGAACGAACAGCGCATGTGATGCGGCTCGCCGCCCGTGATGGACATGAACGCGCAACAGCGTTGAATCGCTTGGCCGGCGTACACGATGGGCTCGGACGATATGCGTTGGTGCTTGACGCTGTGCGCGAGGGGCTTGCAGAAACAGGCGTCGGGCCCGACCTCCGACTTATGCTGACTGTGAATCTGGCAAATGCGTCCTACACGCTTTGGAATATCGACGAAGCGCGTTCGATCGCAAGTTCGCTGCTTGCTGATCTTGGTGACGACACGCATGTGGGGCATCCATCACGATTGCGACGCGTTGCACATGCGTTCAGTCACGCGGTCTGCGGACATAGTGAGCGCAGATTGCTCGCCCGCGCCTGTCGCGAGCGTGATGTGCAGCAACTGGCAGCATCGTCTGCGCAGCATCTTGAGTCTGCACGCTCGCGTTTTGCGCAACTCGCCGAAGATTTCGGTGATGCGCAGTACGCAGGACTCGCAGAGATCGCGCGCGGCGGACTCCTCGAAGTGGGGGTTCTCTCTGGAACGATCGCCGCAGACGAGGGAATCGCCGCGATTGTCAATCGACTCGATACCGTCGTCGATCTTGCGATCGTTCCCTCGTACCACCAACTCGAAGCGCTCGGATGGTGGTCGATCTTCGGGGCAAACATTGCGTTGCGAGCAGGGGACGAGCAAGCATCCCTTCGCGCGATTTCGGAGGAGGGAACCCACGATCGGGCACTTGCGATTTGCACCAATAAGGCCGCAGAAATCGCAGAAGCCGTGGACAGTTGGCCGATGCGCGAACGCGCCTTTACGCTTGAGTGGTGCAGGCGATGCGAGGGTGTTGCACAACTCGCGCGCGAGACGCGAGACAGTTTCGCTGCGTGGACGCTTGATCTTGAAGACTTGCGCATTCTCGTTGGCACGATGGCTCGCTTCCCCTTGTTTCGCCGCGTTGGTTGGCAGATCATCGATCATGCGCAGTTTGCGGTTACATGATCATGGCCTGCAGCGTCCACGAACTTCACCCGAGTCGATAGGCTGCCGCTATGGCCACGCGCGCCGCAGATCCATTGCATTCGACCAAAGCCACGCGCGCTGCCGTGCTTGCCATTGTGGTTGGAGTGATTGGATTTGGGCTCAAACTCACGGGTTGGTTGCTCACCGATTCTGACGCAGTATTTTCTGATGCACTTGAGAGCATCGTGAACATCGTGGCATCGGTCGGTGCGTACCTCGCACTGTTCTACGCATCGCGGCCGCCAGACGAAGAGCATCCGTATGGTCACGGACCGATCGAGTTCGTAAGTGCGCTGTTCGAAGGTGTGTTGATTGCCGTCGCGGGCGTTGTTGTGTTGGTGCAATGCTCGGAGAGTTTTACGCGTGGGCGTCCGCCCATCGAGCGCATTGATCTCGGGCTTCTCTTTGTCGCAGCAAGTGCTGTTTTGAATGGTGTCGTTGGGTATGTGCTGCTGCGCGTCGGGCGGCAAACTGGTTCCGCTGCGCTCGTTGGTGATGGTCGTCACCTTCTCACCGACCTCTGGACCACCTTCGCTGTGCTGGGAAGTTTGCTCTTGGTGCGTGTGACCGACGAGCCGCGCATTGACACCGTTGTTGCGCTGATCGTCGGTCTGGCGTTGGTCGTTGTGGGTGCGCGTTTGGCTCGCACAGGACTCTCGTCAATCTTGGGCGAGCAAGACGCAGAGGACCACCGCAAAATCGTTGCAATTCTTGAGTCGCATCGTGCGCATGGCGACATGCAGCATCCCGCAACGATTTGCTCCTACGCATCGGTTCGCCACCGTCACCAAGGGCGTACGCATTTCATCGATATGCATCTGCGCGTCCCGCGCGATATGACCGTCGCAGAGTCTCACGACATTGCGTCGCGCATCGAGCACGAAGTCCTTGCGGCGGTGGGTGAGGGCACCGCAACAGCGCATATGGAGCCGTGCGGCGATACGGAATGCGTGCGATGTGCGTCTCGCGCGTTACGCGCGTAAGAGCGTTGCCGCTGCGATTGCTGCGGCTTCAATCCGCATCACGCAAGGTCCAAGCGAAACGAATGGGATGCCTTGCGCGCGTGCCTCGGTGATCTCTGTGTCATCGAAGCCGCCCTCTGGGCCGATGCACACCGTCCGCGGTTGGTTCGTGGTGAGTGTCGCAAGCCATGCGCGAATTGGCACTGCGTCGCTGGTGTGCGCGATGGCAACAGCTGCGCCTCGCGCGCGTTCGGCTGCCAGCATCTCAAAGAGAGATCCGCCTGCTGCAAGTTCCGCAGTCCATGCGCGCTTGGCGACTTTGGTTGCCTCAAGCACAATGCGATGAAAGCGTTCGGAACGCTCGAGTTTTTCGGTGTCCACAACACTTCGCGCACAGACGATGGGCACAAAACGCGAGACTCCCGATTGCGTTGCGAGATCAAGCAAGGTCGACAATCGATCGCCCTTTGGTACGGCGAAGGCCACGGTCACTTCTGGTTCAAGTGGAGCGGCATACGAGCGATCGACAACTTCGACCAACGCGTCGCCGCGTCGCGAGCGTTCGCCAAGAAGTCGTGCGTGCGCAACCGTTCCGCGCCCGTCGAAGAGCGTCACGAGATCGCCTGCGCTCAAGCGTCGCGCGCCGAAGGCATGGCGCGCCTCCTCGCGATCGATTTCGACCGATGCGCCCGCATCGGGTACGACTTCAACATGGAGCCAGAGGTTCGACACGAACGAGAGCCCTCCGCATCGGCGCGCAGGCGCGTTTGCTAAAAACGGCTGAAGGCGCTTTCGCGCCTTCGAGACCGGTCGGTTGGTGACATCAGGCTTTCAGCCGGATGTCGGAGTGGAGCGTACCGGGGTCGAACCGGTAACCTATGCCTTGCAAAGGCATCGCTCTCCCAATTGAGCTAACGCCCCGACGGCGCGCAGTATAGCAATTCTGCGCGCAAGTTTGTTGCGCTGAAATCCATCACTTCTCAGTTGCGAGAGGGGCGGCGGACTCGCTGCCGGTGACGGTCGCGGAAGCCGGAGCGCCCGACTTTGGCATGATCGGCACGACAGCGGTCGGATTGATGACATTCAGCCGCAGGCTCTCGTCGTACTTCACGGGGCCTTTCACGCCAACCAGCAATCCCAGCATGGCGGAGAGGTCGTAGGTTTCATTCGGAACGAGATACGCGATCGTGTAACCGGTTCCGGGATCCTGCAACACATACAGAAGCGGCATGCGCTCGCCGGTGTAGAACTTCGATGCGTTGAGGCGGCCCACATTGTCATAGGGCAGCCGCGCCATCGTGGCCAATTCAAGATCTGCAACGCCCTTGAAGTTCGCATCAAGCTTGCGCTTGCGCTCTGCGATCTCGCGTAGATCCTTCTGAATGGTGAGATCGAGTTCCACCTTCTTGGCAAGGAACTTCGCGCCTTCGATTTCCGAGCGTGTGCTCGAAGAATCGTCCACGATCGCCACGCAGCGATCGCGAAGTGCCTCAAACTCAGCCATTTCCGTGGGCTGTGCGCGCATCGCTTTGTACGACGCATTCAAGTCGGCCACGCGAATGCGCTTTACTTGCGCTGCGATTTTTGCGCGCGCTGCCGCCTCGTCGGAATTTTCTGTTGTGGGCGCGGTCTTTGTTGCAGTGGTGTTTGTCGCATCTGTCGCGTTGAGAGTTGCGCCTTCGCCCTCGGTGACGACAACTGTTTCGCCCGTTGTGACATCAGCCTTCACCACTTGACCTGTCTCGGTGTCCACTTCAACCACGGTCTTCGTAGTCGAAGTGTCGACGAGTGTTTCAGTCGAGGCTGGCTTCGGTGTGGTGCTTGGATTTGTTGTTTCTGGCGCAGTGGGACGCGCGCACGCGCTTGCCGCGATCCAACCCGAAGTGCGACGGTCGAGTTGCACTGCGTAATAGGTCGCGCCGCCGTCACCTTGCACTTGTTCGACAACCGCTGCTTCATCGCCCTTTTGCAAGAAACCGATTGGGCGGTAGCTTGCGTCTGGCTTGAAATCGCGCTCGCTGTTCACAGCACAAATGTCTGCACGAGTGCCCACCTTGATCGACTTTCCATCTGCAGAAAGCGTGATGCCAGGTCCCGCCTTGACAAAGCCAACCCAACCATCGAACGCGCCGCCAGTGGTTTCGATACGAACCCATCCAGCTTCTTCTTGCAACACGCGCACGGAAGCGCCCTTCGCAAGCGCGCCGAAGACATAGCCAGTTTCTTTGCTCGCTGCTGCGCGAACTTCTGCAGTATCTGCAGTGATCGTGGTGTCATACGGCGTCTTGACAGCTGCGGGCTTCGCTGCTGTTGGCGCAGGCGATGACTGTGCAGCAAGAGGCGAGTTGACAGAGGCTGCAGAGACAGCAACGGAAGTTGCAACGACGAGGGAGAGGAGTGTGTGCGACATAAGAGATGGCACCGCGAGAGATGTCACCGCGGCCGTGTGCGCCGCGTTGAACGCGAAAGGCGTGCGACGAGTCATGGCGCGGATCGTAGCGATTTTGCCGCGTCGCGTGCGTCAAAAACACCCGTTGATCGAATCCGCTGCGCGCGACGGTCTTTGCGTAGGCAAGGGCGGCTACCATCCGCGCCCATGCCGGTTGCCGAGTTGAAGCCTGTTTCTCATGCGCTCGTTCATGTGCTTGTTCATGCGCCAGCCCTCGCGGTGTCTTGCGCCGTTCTCGTTGCTTTCGCCGGTTGCCGCTCTCCGTTGGTCTCGCCAGACGGCGATCGCCTGTCAGCGAAGCTCGACCAAGCCATCAACGCAAGTTCGGAGCGCGAATTGGCGGGCGTCGCAGCGACACCCGCACCGACGGTTTCGAGTCGCGAAACTGCCGTTGATCGCATGCTGTCGGCGCGGCGCACGGAACTTGATTCGATCGGGCCGCAGTCGCGGGAACTAGGCAAAACGGTCGGTGGAACAGTGCCGCTGACGGCGGAGACCCCGAATCGAGTGGTGCTCACGCGCCAAGCCGCGATTGAAGCGGCCGTCCGAAACAACCTCGATGTACAAACGGCGCGGGTAGAGAAGGCAATCACTGTGGCCGATGTGATTCGCGCAGAAGCGGCCTTCGACTGGGTTGCCGGCGCGGGCGTGGGCTTTGAGCGGATCGAAGAGCCTTCGGTGGGCATTCTGTTTCCCGGCGGACCGCCAACGCCCGTCATTCCGAATCTCACGAATCAGCGCAATTGGTCGTTCGATGCGGGCCTCAACAAGGCGCTCACGAGTGGCGGCGCACTCAATCTCACAGCCCGCACCACGCGCATCGACAATGTCGACACCTCGCTTTTCGTGCCCGATCCGGCGTGGTCGAGCGCCGTGGTGCTTGGTCTCACACAACCGCTATTGCGGGGCTTCGGCGAAGATGTCGCACTTGCACAAGTCCGCCTCGCCGAGAACAACGACAAGGCTGCCGCGGAATTGGTGCGCGGTCGGTTGCTTGACCTTGTTGCCCAAACCGAACAGGCATATTGGGCGCTGGTCTCTGCGCGCGCGCGCCTCGTGAGCGCAGAGTGGTTGGTGCGCGTTGGTGAAGAAGTACGCGATGTGCTGGCGAAGCGTCGCGAATTCGACGCGACCCTTGCGCAGTACGCAAACGCTGTCGCGACGGTCGAGCAGCGCAAGGCGATCGTGATCGAGGCGCGTCGTCGGCTCTCAGAAGCTGGAAATGCGCTGAAGGTGCTTCTGAACGATCCGTCGCTTCCGGTTGGGGGTGAGGCGGATGTCGTGCCGGCTGATGTGCCAAGCGACGCGCCCTTCGAAGCAGACCTGCGCAAGTCGATCGAAACAGCGATTGCGCGCGCGCCGTCGATCCAGCAAGCGTTGATTGCGATCGACAGTGCAACGATCGGTGCAACCGTTGCGGACAATGGTCGGCTCCCGCAACTTGATCTCGCGACAAGCGTGTCGTGGTTCGGCTTGCAGGGTGATTTTGGCGACTCATTCTCGGATATCACGAGCGGTGATTTCGTCGATTACGCCGCAGGTTTGCGGTTCAGCCAAGCAATTGGGAATCGCGCCGCCGAAGAGACATTCCGCGTCGCGCGTCTTCGTCGTTCGCAAACAGTGATCGGCTACGAGAAGGCAGTGCAGGGGACTGTGCTTGCTGTAAAGAACGCGCTCGTCGACTGCGTTTCATTCCGCGAACTTGTTGAGCAGAATCGCACCTATCGATTGGCGCAAGCCGAGAATCTGCGTGCATTGCTCGTCGACGAGAAGACGCTGGCTGCGCTGACTCCTGAGTTTCTTCAGTTGAAGTTCCAATTGCAGAACGGTCTTGCTGCAGCGGAAGACGCGTACTTTGCGTCGCTCGTTGGTTACCAAAGCGCGATCGCTGCGTTGCAGCGCGCGATGGGAACTGGTCTCGAAGCGAATCGCATTGAGATCGAATCGCCCGCGGCCGACGAGGCGTTGGAGCCCGTCCTTGATGTGCCACTGCGACCGTGATCGAGAAGATTCGGCCCTCAACAGCACGAGTCACGCGCCTGTTGTCGGTCGTCGTGCTGCGGCGCGGCGCATGCGATCAAGCGCTGCATCCCAAAGGGCGCCGCGTTCTGGCGGGGCGACAAGCAGCATGGTGTCCGCGCCTGAAGCGTCTGCGCGACGCATGGTGGCGTAGAGCAGCTGGGCGTAGGTTGCTGCATGTCGTGGAAGCGCATGCAGTGTGTGGGGCGGCGGAACATTGGTGCCAGCGCACGCAACGACTGCGACCGGCGCCGTCGCTCGCGCGAGTCGCGCGGCGAGGTCCGACTCGGTCACCAACTCTGTGGCGGTGGACGGCGCGTAGTGTGACGCGCTTGTTCCAGGGCTACCCGCTTGATGCATGATGCCAGGCGTTGCCACTGCGCCAACGAAGGGCTCGAGATCGCTGGCACCGATGGCGCCAGGCCGAAGGATCATGGGTCGCGCGCGAGAGAGGTCAAGCACCGTGGACTCAAGGCCAACATCGCAGGGGCCGCCGTCGAGAATGGGCAGATCTGCAATCTCTGCGAACTCATCCGCGACATGCTGTGCCGTGGTGGGTGAAACGCGACCGCTGCGATTGGCACTTGGTGCGGACAGTGGATGTCCGAAGGCGCTGATGAGCGCCAGTGCAACGGGGTGCGCGGGGGAACGGACAGCGACCGTCGTCCGGCCGCCGACAGAGAGTGCGCAGATGTCCGATCGTCGCGACAGGATGATCGCCAAGGGCCCCGGCCAGAATGCGTCGGCAAGTTTCTGTGCGCGGACATCCCAACCGATCACGGCGCGCTTCGCCATGGCTGGGTCTGTGACATGCGCGATGAGCGGATTCGACGATGGCCGCCGCTTCATGCGATAGACCTCTGCCACCGCCGCTTCGCTGCGAGCGTCGCAGGCGAGACCGTAGACCGTCTCGGTCGGAAACGCGACGGGCAGGCCAGCACGCAGCCGCTCTGCGCAGCGCGTGATGTTCTCTAGGGTCGGCTCAAGAATGATCGGCACCCGCGCAATCTAGCGAGAGGAGCACGGGTGCCGTTATTCAGACGGGGCGGCGGGGTGGCGGACGCCAACGCGGGTGGGCGTGCCTCACCCCGTCCAACCGCTGAGGACGATCGAAAGGTCGGCGCCGCCCACGATGCCGTCGTCGTTGAGGTCGGCAATCGGCGCGCTTGAGCCCCAGTAGGTGAGGATGAACGCGAGGTCGATGCCATTGACGAGTCCGTCTCCATTGACATCTGGATCAGGCGCATCGACGACCACGCAAATGTTCGACGGATCGTCGACCGTGCCCTCGATGAGTGCGTTGCGCGTGATCACCTGGATGCCGTTCGTGACGAGCGTCGCGCCGGGCTTCACGGTCAGACCGCGCGCGTAGACGACTTCGGCCGACTTGCCGGGGGCGTTGTTGAAGTTGTCGACGAGCGACACGGTCGCGCCCGAAGCGATGTCGAGTTCGCCGATGAGCGAGACCTGCGTCTCTTCGCCGCTGAACGCGCTCGCCACGCAGCCAAGATCGCGGCTCGTCGCCTCGAACGATTGCACGGTGCCGTCGCAGCCGTCGAGCGAGAGTTTTGCGCCGTTGAAGCGGACGTCGTCGGCCGCGCAGGCAACGCTCACGTCGCCGCACACCGAGAACTTCCACAGATCCTCGACAAACCGTAGCTGTCCCGCGGGGCCGACCTCGACCGAGCCCGCCACGCGGATACCGTCGCCGACCTGCGTGCCGCCGGTGTCGCCGCCCTGATAGCCCGGGGCGGTGATGACATTGCCGAAGATCGAGCCGTTGTTCACGAGATCGCCCGTGATGTAGAGGACGCCGACTTGCGCGAGGATCTGCGACCCTGCGGCGTTGGTGACATCGCCGACGACAACCAAGTCCTCGGTCGTGATGGTGCGGCCCGAGTTCACAAGCGAGCCGACGATCTGCCCGGAGGCCGCCAGTTGCGCGCCGGTATTCACCGACACCTCTGACACGATCGCGCTGTCGAGGCAGGTTGCGTCGCCACCAAGCGTGAGTGTGCCAACGTTGATCGTGCCATCGACCGCGACGAGTTCGGCATCGGGTGTGGTTGTCAGCGCATCAGCGACAAGCACGCCGCCGAGCAGATTCATGCGGCCCGCAAGCGCCACCGGCGCCAGTGGGTTGAAGACCGCGTTGGTCGCGAGCGTCATGGTGCCGTCCACCGAGACGGGAGAACCGTTGTTCTGCGCGAGGATCGAGCCGCCGAGCGAAATGGTGGTGTTTCCGGCGAAGGAAAGTGTGCTGCCGCTCTGGATGGT
>JASGCF010000272.1 GCA_030054275.1 Limnohabitans sp.
GCAGGAAACGCCGAGCATACCGAAAGGTGCGCTCGGAACCTACGACGGTTGGCTCTTTGCTGGGCCGTATCGATTCTCCAACACCTCAGGAAACGACTTCGACAACGGGTCGGCACCGCTCACCATGATTGCGAATCCGCACGATCATGATGTCACCGTTGCCATTGTGATTGCTGCTGTCGGACCGAACGGATTTGTAGCCGATATCAACACGCGTCTAGAGACGATCGCTGCCCATGGCATGTTGTTCGACACTTGGCTTTGGAACGGCATGCATCGTTTGTCGAAGAACTTCAGCGGCAACTATCACTTCGAGTTCCTCACAGCGATCATCGCGCGTGATGGAAGCCCGCTTGTTGGTGATGCGCTTGTCATTGACGCATTCGGCGACAATCAAGGACTTTCGCAAAATCGCAATCTCAATCTCGGTCGACGCATGCGTATGGTGTCGAGCGCCCTGCCAACCGCGCCCGGCGAAACATACAACGGTGAGTTGTATGCCTCGGATGTGAGCACCTTCACTCCAATCGGTGGAACGAGCCCGATGATTCGCACGGTCATTCATGCCGCGAACGCATCGCTCACGCCAACTGGTCCGATCACGATTGAGTACTTCGATCATGGAGGGACACTGGTTGGAATCGATACGGTTGCAGGGCTTGCGCCTGTTGCAACGCTGCAGATCGGGCGCGGCGAAATTCAAACACCGAACTTCCCAGCGAACCTATGGAATGGTTCCGTGCGCATTCGTGGTCAATGCCAAAGCGAGCGACTCATCGGATGGACGCATCGGGAAATCGGCAGCGCGCCATCGTCTTGGCCTTCGAACTACCAGTATTTCAAGGCATATGGCGAAGAACTCACTGGCGCGAACGGTACAGAGCCAGGCATCATCGGGCCTATGTATTCGGCAACCTATAACGGCCAAGAGGTCTTCATCTCGCGACGCGTTGCTCCACTTGTGCGTACATGGGCAACGAGCACGCCGCCATATTGGCCCGGATACACGACCTTCACCAACGGATTCGCCGTTGGCAACGCAGGCGCGCATGTCTACCGCTTCATGGAACATTCGGGTTTCGATGCGACCAACTACTCGGCGTATCAGGCGCGCCCTCTCACCGGACTGCAATTCGGCGCGACCAGCCTTTCGTACGAAGACACAGATCCAGCACCGATGCTTCCACTGTCGTTCCTGAATGCGAATCAAGGAAACGGCAGCGCCCGCATCGACTGCACCGAACTCCCGAACTTTGCGCACGGCATCAATGTGCTCGGTGATCCGTTCCCAGAGTTCTCCATCGGGCTCTTCGCACGCAAGAATCTCGGTCCGATCGACAGCACTCGTCCGCGACCGATCGATCCAGCCATCGATGCGACGGTGGGCGAAGGCCCCGGCGTTCCATGGGACAAGACCGACGCGAGCAGCAAGGAGATCGATGAGTAAGGGAGAACCTCCCTTCATCGCCCGCCCTATGCGGAAGCGATCGAAGTCTGGGGCCGCAGGGTCGGGCACACGCCAACTCTGCGGCCCTTTCTTTTTTCGGAGTTCCCCGAGACGACGCATACTCGTCGCCGTGGTAGAACGCTTGCGATGACGACTGCACCGAACGCGCCGCTTCCAACCGACCGGATTCGAGCATTGCGCGAACTGCTGACACGCGCGAATACGGCGTACTACGCAGATGCTGCGCCGTTTATGAGCGATCAGGAGTTCGACACCTTGCTCGCTGAATTGATGCATCTTGAGGCGCAGCACCCAGAGTTCCACGATCCGAACTCGCCAACCCAACGCGTCGGCGGTGCACCGCTCGAAGGCGAGTTTGCAACACGCTCGCATCGCGTTCCGATGCTCTCCGTCGACAATACCTATTCGATGGCAGAGTTGCGCGCGTGGTATCAGCGCTGCGTCGATGCGCTTGGTGCCAAAGTTTCGGGTGATTCCGAGGAAAAACTCCTCGCGACGCATCACGGCCCGACGCTCTACGCTGACCCCAAAGTTGATGGACTTGCGATTTCACTGCGATATGAAAATGGCGAACTTGTCGAGGCGGTGACGCGCGGTGACGGCGAGAAAGGAGATCTCGTGACTGCGAATGTGCGCGCCATTCGTGCGGTGCCGTTGAAGTTGCGAGCGCCAAGCGAGTCGAACTGGGGCGGAATTCCACACATTCTCGAAGTGCGTGGCGAGATCTTCATGCCGGTCAAAGAGTTCGAGCGCATCAATGAGGAGCGCGAGAAGCACGGCGAGCAACTCTTCGCAAACGCGCGGAATTCCTGCGTAGGAACGCTGAAGAACAAAGATCCGAGGGTTGTCGCCTCGCGTCGATTGTCCTTCGTGGCCCACGGCCGCGGCGAAGGCGAGGGTCTCCCGAACTTGCGCGCGCACTCTGCATTTGTTCGGTATCTCAAGGCGCTCGGAATTCCCGTTGCATCGATCGGTGGAGAGATGGCCACGATCGACGATGCAGCGCAAGCGATTGACGAGTTCCAACATCGGAGAGACACGCTTGATTTCGCAGTCGATGGCATGGTTGTGCGTATCGATCGCTTCGATGAACAGGCGCAACTTGGCTTCACATCGAAAAGTCCGCGTTGGGCTGTTGCGTACAAATATCCGGCGGAGCAGAAAGAAACAGTCCTTGAGAAGGTCGATTGGCAAGTCGGGAAGGGCGGCACGATCACGCCGCGCGCAACGATGACGCCCGTCTTTGTAGCGGGCTCGACGGTCAAGCACGCAACATTGCACAACATCGAAGAAATTCAGCGTCGCGACCTTCGCATCGGTGATCGAGTGGTTGTTGAGAAAGCAGGCGAGATCATTCCACAAGTGGTTCGCGCCGTTGTTGAGAAACGCACTGGTCACGAAACACCGATCACGCAACCAACCGCGTGCCCCGCCTGTGGTGGAATCGTTGAACGCGAGGGCCCGAAACTCTTCTGCACGAATTCGATGTGCAGTGCACGATTCCGTGAACGGCTGAAGTGGTTTGTGGGCCGCGATCAGATGAATCTCGATGGAATGGGTGAGGAAATTGTGGATGCGCTTGTGGATGCTGGCCTTGTGAAGGATTTCGCCGATGTCTTTACGCTCGACGCAACGGCCGTCGCGCGGGCACTTGCCAAGGGTGAGAAAGCGCTCGCGGATCTCGAGAGGAAGGGGCCTGGCAAGCGAGCCACCGGAATCGTCGAGAGTGCACGCGACGCGGCACGAGAGCGTGGCCTCACTCGCGTGCTCGCTGGTCTTGGTATCAAGCATGTCGGGTCGAGCGCAGCGAAGACGCTTGCGCGGAGATTTCGTACAACCGAAGAACTTCTGGCGGCGACTGAGGAAGAACTTCTTGCGCTTGATGATTTCGGCGCCGTCACCGCGCATTCTGTTGCTCTTTGGTTGCACTCAGACGATGCAAGGCGCATCTTTGCGGCGCTCGCGCACGCAGGCGTTGACCTGACAAGTCGTGAGCCGAAGCCCGTTCTGCTCGGCGCAAATTCCTTCGCCGGTCGAACCTTTGTCGTGACCGGCACCTTGGCGCAGTTTGGGCGCACAGAAGTGACGGAGATCCTTGAACGCGCTGGTGCGAAAGTCGCAGGCAGTGTTTCGAAGAAGACATCGGTTGTTGTTGCGGGCGAAGAAGCGGGAAGCAAACTCGCGAAGGCGCAAGAACTGGGGATTGAGGTTTGGGACGAATCGCGGCTTGTGGAGGAACTCATGCGCGCAGGCCTCCGCTAGACTCTGCGACCCGTGTCACAAGTTCTTCTTGGATTCCGCAATCTCTCTGTTCGCATCGCGATCTTCGTCGCACTTGCTGCATTGCTCGTTTGGTTCTTGGGCGGGAGTCTTTTTCCGCGGCCAGATCGCGTGATCCACGGCGTGGTCGATATCGGCCGCGCCGGCGAAGGGTTTGGCAAGGTACGCCTCGTCGAAGTGGTGCACCCGCTTGCGAGTTTGCCGAGCGAACGCGTGACCTTTGATCTCGAGGTTGCGGGCGAAGGTGTTGGTGCCGCCGTAGGCTTCGATTCCTTTCAACGCTGCGCAACGCTTCCAGTGCTCGTTGAGGCGGGTAGTCTGACATCCGTTCCCGACGCGAGCGCGTTTCGCACAGCCTATTTCGTGGCGCGCAAGTCGGGCGAGACTGCGTGGAGTGTCTACGCCATGCAAGGCTACGAGGCATGTCCGAGCGAACTCTACTCGTATCCAGATCGACTCGAGGCTGAACGGCAACTCGCGCGCGCTGTTGCAGGGCTCTCAGTGCAAGGTCCAGTGTTGGATCCAGTGCAAGCAGCGAAACAACGCGCACGCGTTCTGGGGCCCGATGATGACGCAGCCGATGCTGCGGCCGAAACACCCTCGAAGTAACGCGGTGCGCACACGGTGGAGCAACGCGTGGTTCGCGCGGTCACGGCATGCGTGGAAGGGCAACCTATGAAGAACATCGAAGTGAAATGCGAACTTCGTGATCTTGAACTTGCGCGTGCGACCTGTGCCTTACTCAGAGCCACGCGCGTTGGTGTGCTTCATCAAACCGACGAGTATGTTCAGGTATCTGAAGGTCGTTTGAAACGACGCACGGAGCGTGTCGAGGGCGGTGCTTGCACT
>JASGCF010000273.1 GCA_030054275.1 Limnohabitans sp.
TTCAAGTGGCCGCTTTCGCTCGCTTTGGCACGCCTCGCCGCGAGTGAATCGCGGCGGGCTGAAGCTTCGCCGCAAGTGGCCGCTTTCGCTCGCTTTGGCACGCCTCGCAGAAACCCTGAAAAGCACCGCAGCCCGACCTCGCGGTCGGGCTGCAGAATCTTTCTCTCTCAAACTCCGCCCAAACTTCAACGGCGGCGACGGCGAGCAGCGCCAGCAAGCGCAAGCAACGCAAGCGCACTTGGCGCTGGAACCACTGCGAACTGCATGTTGTCGACCGTCGGGTAAACCGTTCCGCCTGGCTGCGTCGCTTGGATCTGCAGACCAGTGATCAACGCGCCGGTTGAATAGAAGCCGGTGTACGCGGATTGCGAATCGATGTAGCCGAGGTACGAAGTTCCATCATTCAGCGTGAGGTAAACGAACGCAGGCACCACATTGAAATTGATGTCCGTCGCAAAGAAGTTCCCCGCGACGCCAGCAACACCTGCGCCGAAGTCAAAATTCAGCGTCTCAGGATTGTTCGTCGAGAAGAAGCCGCTCTGCACATAAATGCCACCGTTGGCGCTGGCTGTCCAGTTCACTGGGCCTGTTGTGCCCGAGTATGGACTCGCATAGAAGCCATCCGAGATTCCATTGAAGGTCTCGGTGATGACGGTCTTGCCTTGGAAGACAGAGTACCCCTCCCAGACATTCTGCTGCGTGAAAGTAATGATGGCAGCTTGGGCTGTGCTGACGCACAGGACAGCCGCTGAAAGCGACAACGCGATCGTTGCAAAGCGCATGGACAGGCTCCGAAATGCTGAGGTGAGGGCCTCAGCAAAGGACACAAACACACAACCACCCGGAATCAGACAGCACCGAGGACGCGGTACTGAATGCCACACTCCGCCAATGCGCCTAAAGCGCGGTGGCGGGTTGCCCGCAGATTGCCCGAGGATCTTCAAGGTGATCGACTGCACCAAGCCCGCGATGAGTCGCGAGACTTCGGTTCATACCAACGATCAAAATTGGACACGAGGATTCGGACACGCCGTGGACGCGGCGCCCAGATTCCTACCTCCGGTGTCAACATGCCCTCGGATTCTCGATCTACAAGTCAGATACCCCAGAATTCGGCAAGTTTGTACGCACTTTACAATTTGGCACATTCGCAAAAAGGCTCAAGCACCGTGCTCTTCAAGAGTTACACGCTGCTCGATCGCACGCTCGAGCCGCGAACGATATTCCTCAAATTCGACACTCTCGCCCCCAAACTGCGCCATGTGGGCATTCTCTTCTTGGCTATCGAGGAGCAGAAAGCCGGCGGTGGTCAACCTTCGATCAAGCTCAAGGAGACACAGTTTCGAAGCGTTTGCTCCACCCAACTCAACCCGCGAGAACATGCTTTCGCCGAAGAAGGCGCCTCCAATCGAGACGCCGTAAAGCCCGCCAACGAGTACGCCCCCGCTCCACGCCTCCACCGAATGGGCGTGGCCCATCCGATGAAGTTCTGTGTACACCTCGATCATCTTCGGAGTAATCCAACAGCGGTTCTCCTCACTGCGATCAGCCGCGCAGTACTCCATGACTCGACGAAACGCCGAATTCCACCGAAACTCAAACGGCCGCTTGCGAGCGAGGCGCGCAAGCGACCGCGGCACATGCAACCCGCCAATGGGCAGCACAAAGCGCGGATCGCTCACGATCCAATGCAATGACCCATCCTCATCACCCATCGGGAAATAGCCACTTGCGTACGCCTCAAGAAGCGTCGCGCAGTCGAAGCGGCGAACTGGCCCAAGGTGGTAATACACGCGACGCTCGCTTCACCCGATCACTTCGCCCGCGACAGCACACGCACTTGCGCAAACTGACGGTGCCCCTCTGGGCCGGAGTGGAAGCCGTACCCCGACTCCTTCGCGCCGACCCACGGGCAACCGTCCGCGCCGCCGCAACCTTGGTTGATTCCAACCATGCCCGCATGAATGCGCGCGGCGACATCTTCTGCGCGCGAAAGATCGCGACCGAACACCGCTGCGCCGAGGCCGAACGGCGTGTCGTTGGCTAGGCGCAACGCCTCGTCGATGGATCGGAATGCTTGCACGCAAGCGACTGGCCCGAAGGTTTCCTCGCGCATCACATCCATCGCGTGCGTGACATCCGCAAGAATCGTTGGCGCTACAAAGTTGCCTTCGCGCGGCTCACCACCGGCAACCAGCGTTGCCCCGGCTGCAACGGCTGCATCAATCTGCGCAACCACCTTTGCCTTCTGTCGCGCACTCACCATCGGGCCGACACTCACTCCGGCATCGCGCGGATTTCCCTGCTTCAACGCGTTGGTCCGTTCGACCATTTTTCGCAGGAAATCCTCGTGAATCGCTGCATCAACATAGATGCGTTCGGTACTCACGCACACCTGACCCGCATTCCGGAAACTGTTGCGCACAGCAAACGCGGCGGCCGCGTCGAGGTCGGCGTCATCGAGGACGACCAGCGGATCTTTGCCGCCGAGTTCGAGAATCACGCGCTTGAGGCCAGGACCCGCGTCCGCGAGAATGCGCTTGCCTGTTTCGCGTGAGCCCGTGAAGACGATCAAATCAACATCGGCGACGACAAGCGCACGCCCTTGCGCGCCGTCTCCGAAGACAGGCGTCAAGACGCCGGTTGGCAGAAACTCGTTGAGAATCTTCGCGTACTCACACGCAACGAGCGTGGTCTCTTCGCTTGGTTTCAGGAGCACGGTATTGCCCGCAACAAGCGCGGGTAACACCGACTGATGCGGCATCAGCAGCGGGAAGTTCCACGGCGTGATCGCCGCACACACCCCAAGCGGTGCGTGGCGCAGAATGCTGCGGATGCGCGCGTCTTCCCGCACGACATCTGAGAGCGCTGCAACAATTTCGTCCAGTTCAGCACCCATTCCATCGGCGCAGTAGTTCGCTTCGCCAATCGCTTCGGGAAGCGGCTTGCCCATCTCGCGCGAGGCGAGTTCGCCAAGTCTCCGCGCTTCCGCCTTCAGGCGCTCGGCAGCCGGTCGCAGGACTTCCGCGCGCTCTGCGTGCGACAGCGCCCCCCAACCGCGCTGCGCCTCGCGGGCTTGGTGGACAAGCCGTGGAATCGCCTCCAACGGCGTGGTCGGCACGCTCCCCACGGCCTCACCGGTGGCTGGATCAATCGAAACGAGTTGCGCAGAGTTCGTTGCAGCCATCGCAGAAGCGTACCGCAGCCGACTCCCCGTACGAGATGCGGCCGATCCGCATGTGCGACCGCAGCGAATTCTCGGACAGCAAACTTCCGTCGGAGCGCCCGCAGCCATTGAACGCTCGCGCGTCTTGCGTTACTCTTCCCAACCCTCCCGAGATGGGCCGTCGAGGACTGCGCGAAAGCGCTGGCCTCGCATGGAGCACCAAAGCGGCCTCGCCGGTGCCCCAGCCTTGGAGGAAAGGCCGCGCGCAGGACCTTCGGTCGACGAACTTCGTTCGAGACACCGCAACCTCGCCGCGGACGCGCTCACCGCGTTGGTGATCGCGGCGTCGAGAATCGTGTGTCCAGTTCCCCCGCTCGCGCGGAGGATCGAACGAAAGGAAGCGTCTGCAGGTTCAAACGCAGTGGTTGAAGTCGGGTGACGGGCGTCTGTTCGACAACTTCCTCGGTACGAAATCGCAAGAAACTCTCGCCGAGCGAAGCGCATCAGAAGACGCGGCAATGCCGCCAAATGGCCCGTGGTGTAACGGTAGCACAAGTGGTTTTGGTCCACTTTGTCTTGGTTCGAATCCAAGCGGGCCAGTTCTGACGCCGTCACCCCTTCTCCACACGCTTGCCTGCGGCACGCTCGTGCCGAAATGACCAACAGCACCCATTCGAATGTCGCGATGAACGCGAACCTCGGCTCTCACGCCAATGCTGCCCGCGGCCTCGTAGCCGTGATTCTTGCTGCTGGCAAGGGCACGCGTATGCAGTCGGATTTACCGAAGGTCATGCATCACGCTGTTGGTCGCCCGATGGTGCATTGGGTTGTCGATGCAGCGCGCGCGGCTGGCGCGACCAAGATCGTGCTCGTGATCGGCCACGGCGCCGACCTCGTGCGCGCCTCCTTCGCCGGCGAGAAAGATGTCGAATTCGCGCTGCAAACCGAGCAACTCGGCACCGGACATGCCGTGATGATGGCGAAAGCGAATATCGAGAACGACGCTGCGTCGACCGACGCCTTCGTCCTGTGCGGCGACGGTCCGCTCATTCGGCCAGACACGCTTGCGACGCTTCTGTCGCTTCACCGCCGTGAAAATGCAGCAGCCACGCTCGCGACCAGCGTGATCGCTGAACCCAAGGGCTACGGACGGATCGTGCGCGACGCGGCAGGCAAACTTGCGAAGATCGTCGAACAGAAGGACGCGAGCGACGCAGAGCGCGCGATCTGCGAAATCAACCCAAGTTACTACTGCTTCCGCACCGACGAACTCCTTGGCGCGCTTGCCCGCGTCGGCAACAAGAACGCGTCGGGTGAGTATTACA
>JASGCF010000274.1 GCA_030054275.1 Limnohabitans sp.
GGCGGATTCGGGAAGTTCTGAGCCCACACACACTCCTGCCCGCGCGCGGCCGTCGAAAGTGCCGCCGCTGCTACCGCCACTGCCATCGCACCGATTCTGGTTCGCATCACGCGCTCCTCAAGTATGCCAATCAATGAAGCCATGTTGTGTGTTCGGCCATCCACCTCACGCACGAGACGCGGCCGATCGGCGCCCCGCAGCAACAAACGGGCCATCGCTTCTGCGCACTGACACGGATTTATGGAATTTTCGGTTCATCGCGCGCACCACGCGCTCCTTCTTCAAGACGCACACAACTCCCGTTATCCTCGGTGTTTCGCGCAGGGCATCGCACCCCGCGCTCAACCGATGGAACGCCCCGGCGACACGATCGGACCTTTCCGGCTTCTTGAGCAGATCGGCTCGGGGGGATTTGGCGTGGTCTGGAAGGCCGAACGCACCGAGCCCTTTCGGCAGACCGTCGCGATCAAGGTGATCAAGGCCGGCATGGACACGCATGCGGTGCTTGCGCGCTTCGACGCCGAGCGGCGCACCCTCGCGCGCATGGAGCACGCTGGGATCGCACGCGTCGTGGATGGCGGGATGACCGCCGCTGGTCGCCCGTACTTCGTCATGGAGTTTGTCGAGGGCGTGCCGATCACGCGCTTCGCTGACGAAGCGCGCCTCGACCTCCGCGCGCGCGTCGCGCTTGTCGCCGACGCCGCCGATGCCGTGCAACACGCGCACGCGAAGGGTGTGATTCACCGCGACCTGAAGCCGTCGAACATCTTGGTCGCGCGCGATGAGCACGGCGCCCCGCGCGTGAAGGTGATCGACTTCGGCATCGCGAAGTCACTCGTTGACGACGGCGTCTCGCAGACGATGACCGAGGCCGGACAGCGCGTTGGTACGCCCGACTACATGTCACCCGAGCAGGCCGATTCTGAAGGCCTCGATGTGGACACGCGCTCGGATGTGTATGCCCTTGGCGCCGTGCTCTATGAACTCCTCGTCGGCACAGCGCCGTTCGGCGAGTTTGATGGCCAAGAGCGCGGCACCTCGACGCGCGCGGAACTCCTACGGCGCCTCGCCGAAGACCCGCCGCCGCGACCGTCGCGCCGTGTCGAGGACGCGCCGGAACTTGTGTGCGTCGCGCGCGCCGGTGTTGCGGCCTCGCTCGCGCGAACGCTTGCCGCCGAACTCGAGTGGATTCCGCTGAAAGCGCTGCGCAAGGAACCCGACGCGCGCTACGCGTCGGCGGCTGCGCTTGCCGCGGATCTCCGCAACTATCTCGATGGCCGCGCGCTCGACGCAGGCCCGGAAAGCGCGCTCTATCGCTTGCGGGCGCTCGCGCGGCGGAACCGCGGTGCATTTGCAACGGCGCTGTTCACGGCGTTCGTGCTGGTGGCAGCAACCGCGATCTCCGCGTACTTCGCGTGGAACGAATCGATCGCGCGCGCTGATGCGCAGGCGAAAGCCGAAGAGGCCCGTCGCGTGGCGACCTTTCAAGCGCAGATCCTCGATGCGATCGACCCCGCGTGGGTGGGCGCGCAGATCATGCAGGATCTCGTGAACAACCACGCGTCCGTGCTGAAGGCGACCGAGCCCGATGCTGAAACACGCAAACTACGACGCGAGAAACTGTGGGCCGAACAAGGGCTCGTGAACCGACCAGACCTCGGGCGCACCGTGATCGAGCGTTGGATTCTGAAGCCGACCTCAGAAGGTATCGACGCAGAGTTTGCCCAGTATCCGGTGGCCGCCGCTGCGATGCGGCACATGCTTGCGAACCGTCGTTTCGTGCTCGGCGAACCCGCTGCCGCGAAACCAGATATCGAGCGCGCGTTGAGTGAGCGACGACGCCTGCTTGGTGACCTTCACCCAGACACACTTGATTCGATGTTCGTCGCGGGGCGCGTGCTGTGGGCGCTGGGCGAGATCGCGCCTGCACTGGCGCTGCTTGATGAGTGCGCGAAAGGTCGCGCAGTCGCGCTTGGCAGCCAAGAATCCGCGACCCTTGCCGCATGGCAAGCACATGTGAAACTGCTCGCAACATCCGATCCAGCCCGTGCCATTCCTGAATTGGAAGCGATCGTCGCCATCCGCCGTCGGCTGCAGGGAAACGATCACCCCGAGACGGCGGGCGCAGAGCGAGATCTTGGCGGCGCCCTGCTCGCGGCCGACCGCGCGGTTGAAGCTGAACCGATTCTGCGCGCTGCCTACGACGCGCGCGTGGCATCGATCGGCGCGGAGGCGCCAGGAACGATTGTTGCGCTCGGCGAACTCGTCTCGTGCCTTGCGCAGCGTGGTCGCTTCGATGAAGCGCTGCCACTTGCGCGTGCATGTGTGGCCGCTGCAAACAAGCAACTCGGCGCACGAAACTTCACCACCCTCCACATGCGCGGCACGCTGGCGTCGATTCTCGCAGCGCGCGCCTCGGCAGAGGAACGCGCGGAAGCACTTGGGATCGCGACGACCACGCGCGCCGTGGCTGAGAAGACGCTTGGGGCGACGAATCCCACGACCCTGCACTGCCTTCTTGCCGAGGTCCGCGCCCACGCTGCAAACGGAGCGCGCGAAGAAGCGGACCGACAACTCGCTGAGTTGGAGACGCGGCTCCAAAGCACCAACGACACGACATCGACGCTCGCGCGCGAGGTACGCCTGTTGCGTCTCAAGGAATCGACACCATGAAGAGTGCGAAGGGATCAAAACGCGGGAAGCAGGCAAAGGCGAGCAGTGCAAAAAGACTGCCTTCTCAAAGATCGTCTTCAAGACAATCCTCGACGAAGCCGTCGCCAGCGAAGCAGCCGATCGAAATCCATGCCCTTGTTGAGCGAAACTACGCCTCGCTGCGCAAGATCGCGCAGCGGAGTATCTCCGTTGCAAGGGCTGCCGACACGATCTCGCCGACCTCGCTTGTCGCGGAATCCGTCATCCGTTTGATGAAGCAGCGGTCGCTGCCCACAAACTCGCCGCATCTCTGCGGTCTCGCGACGATTCTGATGGCGCAAGCGATCGCGGATCGCACGAAACTTCGTCGCGCGCAGAAGCGCGGACGCGGACAGAAGCCGCTGCCAATACCGGGCGATGTGGTGGTCGATCATCGACGCGGGCGTACGAGTGCGAGTGGATCAGCCTCAAACGAACGCACCGGAACCATCTCAACGGCTGAGATTCTGCGGCACCTTGAGGTGCTCGGCGCTTCGATCCCGCGCACGATGGAGGTGGTGACGCTGCACTTGGTGCTCGGCATTCCGCTTGAACGCGTAGCCGAGATGCTCTCGATCAGCGAACGCACGGCGTATCGCGAACTGCTCAACGGTCGCGAGCGCTTGGCGCAGCGGCTTCTCTTGTCGGAGGGTGCGCCTTGACGCCTGAACCGGATCGGCTGACGCGCATCGACGATGCGCTGCGACGACTTGGCACAGAGTTGCGCGAGGGCGCCGCGCCGAACGCAATCCGCTGCGGAGCGTACGCGCTCGTTCGACTGCTTTCGGAAGGCGCGGTCGGCGAGGTCTTTCTCGCAGTGCGAACGGACGCGAGTGAAAGCGGGAACCCACGCGGAAATCCAGATGCGACTCCAACCGAAGTCGCCATCAAGATTCTGAAGTCTGGCATCGACGGCGGAGAGTTCCTCAAGCGATTCGAGCGTGAGCGCGCGATCTTGGCGAAACTCAACCACCCCGGCATCGTCAAGGTGGTTGCGACTGGACTCGCGTCGGATGGTCGACCGTGGTTTGCGATGCCATTTGAACTTGGTGCGCCGTGCACCGATGTCGCCAATGCACGCAAACTGACGCTCGCTGCGCGACTCGATGTCTTTGCTGCGATCTGCGATGCGGTCGCGGCCGCGCATGCGGCGGGCGTGGTGCACCGCGATCTCAAGCCAGCGAATGTGCTGCTCGTTGAGCGCGGTGACACGCTTGTTCCTTCCATCATCGACTTTGGCATCGCGCGTGCCCTCGATGTGCCGCATCAAGGCATGACGCCCGTCGGTGTTGCGCATCGGCTTGGGACGCCCGACTTCATGCCGCCCGAGCAGTGGAAGTTTGGAATCGGTGCGTGCGATGCGCGGAGCGATGTGTTCTCGCTTGGCATGCTGCTCGGGGTGCTTGCGGCAGGCGTGGTGCCGCGTCGCACTGCGAAAGTGTCAGAAGACGGCAAGCGTCGACGAAATCCGGCACCGAGCGAAGCGTGCTCAGTCACCGAGGCGTTCGACGCGCTCCTCGCGCGCGATCGCGATGAAGCCAACCGCGTCGCACGCCTACGCGGCGTGAAAGACGCGGCTGCGCTGCGTGCTCAACTTCCCGGGGTCGACCGGATCGTGCTTGCTGCCTGCGCCGCAAAGGAGGCGCGGCCCGCGAATGCGGCAGTGCTTGCGACACTGGTGCAAAGAACACGGTGACGAAAAGCGCACGGTGACGACAAGTGCACGACTCACTGCGCCCACGCCGCGATAGAACGCGGTGAAGTCACTCTGCGAGGAAGGACTTTCTCACAGAG
>JASGCF010000275.1 GCA_030054275.1 Limnohabitans sp.
GTTCGAGTTTCGTCCGTCAGGAAGTGGGTCGGTGCATCAGGAAGCATTGCTGGGGTGATCGTTGCTGGGGCGATCGTGTTGGTGCCTATCTCTCTGCTGTGGTTTCGGCTTCTGTTCGGTCTTCGCTCCACATTTTGTTCGGGGGATGTTCGCACGAACGGAATCCAAGCGCAAGTCCCTGTCAGGGAGATGTTTGGATTTTCCTGAAACAGCGATGGCTACGCTGCGCGAATGCCTGAACTCCCTCCCGTAGACCCAATTTTGGGCGCGTCCGACCTCGTATCGCTCTTCCCGCTAGACCGGTCTTACACCTTCCTCAACCACGGGAGTTTCGGTTCAGTGCCGTATGAGGTGGCTGCACGCCAAGATGAATGGCGCCGTGAAATTGAGGCTCGGCCAATTGAAATGTTGGGGCGTCGAATGGATGGCCTTTTGACGGACGCTCGGCAGCGTGTGGCGCGGTTTGTCGGTTGCGATGCTCGGCGGCTTGGTTTCGTCGCGAATGCGACGGAGGGCATCAATGCAGTGTTGCGTTCACTTGTGTGGCAAAGTGGCGATGAAATCGTGGTGCTTGATCATGTGTACAACGCAATGCGGCAGTCGATTCGCAGGCTCGAGCGTGCATTCGGAGTGGTGCTGCGCGAGGCGCGTGTCGAGCTCCCCGTCGCCTCGCCCGACGCGTTCTATGACGCGGTTCGCTCTGCGTGCACTGCTCGAACGCGCATGATTTTGATCGATCAAGTCACAAGCCCCACAGCGATGATGGTGCCCGTCGCTGCGATCTGCGAGTTTGCGCGCAATCGAGGGATCTTCACGCTTGTAGACGGTGCGCACGGACCTGGATCCGTCGGTTTCAAGATCGATGAACTTGGCTGCGACGCGTACACGGCGAATCTTCATAAGTGGATTTGTGCACCAAAGGGCGCGGCAATTCTCGTCGCCGCCGACCATTTTGCGTCGCATGTGCATCCACTCGCCACAAGTCATCGCTTTGGTGAAGGAATGGAGCGAGAGTTTGATTGGCAGGGCACACGGGACATGACTCCGTGGCTGACGGCCCCGCAGGCCATTGCATTCTTCGAACGATTCGGTTGGGATCGTGTGCGTCATCACAATCATGCGATGGCCGTGTGGTCGCAGCACACTTTGTGCGAGCGATGGGGTGTGGAGCCGCTGACACCAATCGATGGATCCTTGCTTGCTTCCATGGCGCCGGTTCGCGTCCCGGAGTCGGTACAACGGCGATTCCCAAGCGAAGTTGCCTTGCAAGCATGTTTGTACGACCAGCACCGCATTGAAATCCCAGTGATCGCGTGGGGAGGGCGCTGGCATGTGCGTGTCTCGTGTCATCTCCACACGACTCCTGCGCTTGTTGAGCGGCTTTCGGAGGTTGTGCTTTCTCTCGCGGCCTGAGCGATTGCAGGCGTTGTCGCGAGAGGCTTCTCGCGAGAAGCTTGTCGCGTTGCGCGTCGACCGAGCCGAGCTTGACCGATCGGCGCAACCGATACAAAGCGAACTGCGATGGATCGGTCGTTGGGATGTGCAAGAAGAGGGTGCGTCACTTTGGCTGCGTGGCCGATACCCCATCCATGCCCTTCGCTCTGTCACGCACCAGAATTCCTTCGCTCACACGACGACATCGTCGCGTGGGAACACGCTTCGCATGGGGCTTTTTCGTCTGTGTGCTTTCGTCGCTCAATGGATGCTTCGAGGCTCCGTGGGATCATGTGAGCGGTGGCGACCCGATTGCAGCACAAGAGCAGCGAACAGAGCGCGTGATCGTGGTCGAAGATGCGCGGCTCAGCACATGGGAAGACAAGCGGCCCTCTGGCTCGATCATTCGCCATGGGATGCTCGTGGTGCGAACGGCGCGTATTCCTGATGCCCGTGATCTGCGATCCGCGCGGCTCGAAGTGATTTCTGAGGGCGCAGAACTACGCACAAAAATCGCAGACATCACAAGTGATCGAATCCCGGTCGGACCGAAGATGACCACGCACTTTGCGCTCGGTCGTTCGATTCCGGTGCGCATTGAACGGGTGGATCCCGCAGGGAACCGCACGAGATTGGCCTCAGGAAATGTCGCGTTCCTCGAATACAAGCCGTGATCAACGCTGCATTCTCGAACCGCGTGTGTGAGATTTGAGCGAACCTGAACTATTGATCGTCAAGAGCGGTTTGTGATTTCGTCGCGCCCCGCAGCGTTGTGCGCGCAACCTCTGCAGCATGTGCAGCAGCGAGGGCCGGATATTCGCGCTCATACCAACGCCGCCAACGATCAATGTCGTTGCCAAACGCGGGTGCTGGAAGGCCAGTTTCGCGTTCGATGACTTTCGCCAAACTCAACTGCACCTCGGTTCGGTGAATTTCGACGACCGATTCCATGATTCGCAGCACGCTACCTTCAAAGATCGTGCTGACAACAGGCTGAAATGCACCGGAGGCATCACCTGTCACAGGAATCTGATTCGAGACATAGTTGATCGACTTGCCAATAGCAATCCAGCCTTCGTCACCTTTTGGCTTGCGAGGAGGTGCGTATTGCGCCGTGATCAGCGACGGAATGAGCGCAGTCGACGCGTGCGCCGAAGCGAGGGACGCAGCTCGATTGACATACAGTTCGCGGTTCCCAGCGAGAAACGATGCAAGACGCGCTTCGGCATCCGCTGAAATGTGCGTTGGCAGCGCATCCGAGGCAAGCGAGCGAATGGGATCGTCGCTGGTGACGGCGTACTCGATGAGGAGCGCTTGACCAACATGGCCGTCTTGTGCACAGGCTGCGAAATACGCCGTTGCGAGACGAGGCTCTTTGGTGAGAAAATTTGTTGCTCCAAGCGAGCCAGTCAGGCATTGACCGAGTGACTTGAGCTCGTCGCCGCCCTGTGTATGACGGATGCGATCGAGCACGAGCTCGAGCGCGTCCTGCGGTGTGTGCGTGGCGAGTGCGCTCCGAATTTCGGCGCGGAAAGCACTGCGCACTTGAGGTGACGCAAAGGATTGGTCGGCTGAGGCGCGGGTTTTTGCAACGCTTGAGTTGTCGGTTGCCGTATCGGTCGCGACCGAGCCATGACCGATGGGCGGCGTCGCAAACAACGCACCAGCCATGAAAGTCGCCATGAAAGTCGGCATGAAAGTCGGCATGAGGGTCATGAGAAGAGTACTCATCGCAATGCTCGCATCAGAGATCGACGAATGAAGTTCTTGCAGAGGCTTCGCGGCGTACTCGCGAAGTGCCGAGTGAAATATACGGTCGGCAATCGTACGGAGCGCTCAAAACCTACGAGGAAACCACTACTTTGATAGGTCCATTGCCACTCCGATGTTGCCTCGCGTGGACGATGACCGCATGCATCCTCATGAGCGAACTTCCCACGACAACCTCGCGTGATCGTCCAGAGCCCTCGCTCTACGCCCGCTTTGGCGAGGCGCCCTTCGCAGCACTCGCGGAGCGGCTTTACGCGAAACTCGATACCGACATCAGAGTTCGCGCGATGTTTCCTTCGGACCTCTCCGCGACAAGCGCGTCGGTTCAAGATATGCGCGAGTTTCTTGTGCAGTTTTTCGGCGGGCCACAAGCCTACTCCGAGCGAAAGGGGCACCCGCGCTTGCGCGCACGACACTTGCGGTTCTCGATCGGTCAGCGAGAGCGCGATGCGTGGCTTTTCAACGCGCTCGCTGCATTGGATGAGGTGGCCGTTCGTCATGCACTCGATCACGATGCACAGGTTGCGATCCGTGACTACCTCGTGCGGACATCGCAATTCATGATCAATCGTGACGAGACGACCTAGGTCCTGTCTGATGGATCGCCGAAGGCCCGGTGCATCCGTCAGACAGGGCCTAGCGGTGTTACTCGGCGTACGGCTCGACGGTGTACGCCAATTTGGCGAATGGCGTCATCGCCTTGGCAGCGATCGTGCGGTTTGCGAAAGCGCCAATTTGCACCACGAAGATGGTTGCGCTTCCTTTGCGCTTCTCAATGATCCTCGGTTCTCCGAGCGAGGTCCCGTTGGCTCGGTCGCGCACAACGGACGCGGTTTCAACGGCCCTGCGCCGCTCTGAGAAGGCACCTGCTTGGATGGCGTAACGCTTCTCTTGCTGCGCTGGTCGCTTCTCCGCCTGCGTGATGTTTGTTGCGTCGTCTGGTGTTGTGACGGCCGCCGCGGGAGCGGGTTCGGCCCGTGCAACAGACGCGGGCCCTGCCGAAGCCGTGGGTGGCATTCCGGCTTTGGCACGCAGCGGTCGAGCTGCAGATTCAAGACCTGCGCGTTCGAAGCCGCGAACGGCGATTGCATAGGCGCGGCGACGCTCCGCACCCTCAAGCTTTTCGGCAGCCTTGGCATAGGCCTCGGCTCCGGCGCGTTCATTTGATCGCTCAAACTCAAGCGATCCGAGGCTCACCAGCGCGTCGGCTGCGATTTCGCGATTGGTTGATCTTGACGCGAGCGCGA
>JASGCF010000018.1 GCA_030054275.1 Limnohabitans sp.
TGGCATATGCCAACCAGTGCCCAGCACCGCACGGCATGTGTCAGGCACCATTTTTAGATCGCACGCACTGCTCGGACCAACCCCGCCGGCGGCAAGTCCGCCAGCACTCCGGCCCCTCCGGTGCACGCAGCCGCTGCCGCGTAACCAGATCGTGCAGCGCCCTCCATCGTGCTCGGCCAACCGATGTCGGTCCACTCTCCCGCGAGAAAGAGGTTCGCGACGCCGCCGCGGAGATCCCCCGCCTCGGCCGACGAACGCGGACGAATCGCGTCAATTCCCGGCACGCTCGCGAAGGTCGCGCGCTTCTCTAAAACCGGCCTCGACCACACCAGATCCTGCGTGAGTTCCTCAACCGATACGCCAAGCCCCCACGACATATCGACAAGCACACGACGCGTTGTCTCCTCTTCCGAAAGCCCGATCCACGCATCCGCAGCACTCACCACCGCCTCGACGCGCTGCTCAAAGCCGACATCCGCCGACCCTTCATGCGCAAACAGCCAATGCGTCGCACGACCGGGGAGCGCGAGATTGGGCTGTGCCAAAACTCTGCGACGAAACGCCAAATGCACGCCAAGGATCGGAGAGAACGCGAAACGCTCAAGATTCGCCAAACGCTTGTCCTGCGTTCGAAGCGTTGACGAGCAGAGTTTCGCGAGCCGGTCCGGCGGCACCGCCGCAATCACAGCGTGCGCTTCTACAAATCCATCATCACACACAACGCCGGTGACACGCGCGCCATCAAACGCAATTGCCTTTGCACTCGTTCGAAGGCGAAGCGCACCCCCCGACGATGCCGCGATCTCGCCGACGCGACCGTAGAGACGCCCGAGTGGCACACGCGCCACGCCGACAGCACCTGCGAATCGATGCGCGAGCATTCCCTCATCAAACACTTTCAGCGCATGCGCGGCCTCGCACGCACGACTTGGGAGATTGCACGCCGAGAGCACCACCGGATCCCAAAAGAGTTCAACAACTCGTGGGGGCTGCCGCGCGCTCGCCAGAAACTCACCAAAGGATTTTCCTGTCCATCCGAGCCGTCCACGCGGCCCCATGCGCAAAATCGTGAGAAACGCCCGCGCAATCGCGACCTTTTCACTCCACGAGAACAGTCGCATGCGCACGAAACTCGGCGCGTAGTGCATGGGTGCGGGCAAGATGGGCGCGATCGAGAGCGCATCCGTCGCGCCGTTACCTCGGGAAAACCAAAGCGTTTCATGCCAATCGATCTCACCGAGCACACCGATTCTGTCGTAGAGATCAAGAATGTTCGTGCAGCAACCCATCACAACATGCTGACAGTTGTCGAGTTCGACGCCGCTGCGCACATCGTCAAAACTCGTCGCGCGACCGCCGAGTTTGGTACGAGTTTCGATGAGTTCTACTCGCCAGCCCGCCTCCACAGCGCGCACGAGAGCAGCGATACCCGCAACGCCGCCACCAACAATCACGACAGTGCGCCGCACGCTCACGCGCTCCCTCCGGTTTCGCGGCTACCCGCACTCGCTATGCGCAGAAGCCCAAAGCGCGCGCGCAGGCCGATGGAGATCTTCTCAAAAGTTGAAAGTGACACACGCTTCTCAAGCGCTCGCCGTGGATCGCTGGCAATTTTCTCAAGAATTCTTCGGTAAATCACACTCATCGCGGTCAGCGTTGAGACAGCCTTTGTCGAGACGATCGCCTCAAGTGACGCACTCTCGTCAAAGTATCTGCCCGCGCGCGCACACTGCTCGCGCATGAATGCGGCGCAGCGTCTGTCGTCGTTCCACGCAAGCAGCGACTCGACCGTCAGCCCATGCGCGGCAAGCTCATCGGCTGGTAGGTAGCAGCGTCCGCGCGCATGATCCTCGCGGATATCACGCAAGATATTCGTGAGTTGAAAAGCAATACCGCGCGCCGTCGAAAGTTCGCGCGCGCGCGCAGCATCACGCATATCGCGTACCCCCCACACATCAAGACAAATACGCCCGACGGTCGAGGCAACGCGATCACAATAGAGCGCCGTTTCTTCGAAACTCTGATAGACGCGCGCAGTGAGATCCATGCGCTGACCTTCGATCGCGGCGAGAAAATCGTCGATCGACAGTTTTCGCAGCACAACTTCTTGCGCGAGTGCGAGCAGCACATATTCCTCGCGCGTCAGACCACCGTCTGTTTGAAGTGAATTCGCCGCACTGCGATACCAATCGCGACCAAAAGCAGCGCGTGTACCTCGTTCCACAAAATCCAACTCTTGCGTGCGCGATTCCACACTTGCAGACTCGTCATCTGCGATGTCATCGATGACACGCATCCACGCGTACACCACGAACAAGGCGGTGCGCTCTGCATGTGGGAGCAGCTTCAACCCGTAGTAAAAATTGCGCGCTTCCGTGCGTGTGATCTGCTCGCACAGGCGCCAGCCATCTTGAATCGACAACTCCATCTCAACCCGAAGCGCCTGCGAGGCACCGCATGCCTCGGCGGCGTCCGATCCGCCATCGCGTTCGTGTTTCTCCAAGTGCTCACTCATGACATCGTCACCACACCATCCGCACTCGACGCGGGATCTGCATCGCGGGTACCGCGCTTCGGATAGTTCGCCGCGTCAGCATCGGGTTCCGGGTCCACGATCCACATGCTTGGCCCGGGCAACTCGGGAAGCCGCCAACCAAATCGCGCGCTTGTCGCCGCACGGGCCACCAGCCAAACCTTGCGCGGCTTCGAAAGTTTCGGCCGCTCAAGAACAGTCTCGCAATTCCACCTTTCGATGTTGCGAAGCACGCTTCGACCGCCAGCAGCGAACAACCAAATCAAGGGCTGCGCGCGCTGCGAAACGCTTGGAACAAGCGACTCACCCGCTTCCCAAAAATCCCAAGTTCGGGCGACAAGTCGGCGCACAAGCCTGCGCGACTCTGCAAAGAAAGTCGCATCGCTCGACCAACCTTGCGTGATCGTACGATCGAGGCGTGCCTCGAAATCAGCGATGTCGTGCATGTCGGCGGGGATGTACACCCGCCGTCGTTCGAGCCAATCGCGTTTGATGTCCTGCCAGTGGTTCGTCAACTGAAGAGCCGTACACACCGCGTCGCTCGCGGCGAGTTGCGCGTCGTCACAGCGTTCACCAAGCAACGCGAGCACGATGCGACCGACGGGGTTCGCGCTCAGTTTGCAATAACCCACAACTTCATCCCAGGTCGCGTAGCGAGATTTCACCTGATCGAGTTCGAATGCCGAGAGCAATTCGCCAAACAGCACCAGCGAAAGCCCGCGCCGCGCGACCGTCTCGCGCAAGGCGACGAAAACGGGATGCCGCGCTTCGCCAGCGGCGAGTCGCTCGAGCTCTCCACGCCACCACGCGAGAAGTTCGGTCGCACGCTCGGGCGAACCTGCTTCGTCGCCGAGATCGTCGGCCCAGCGACAGAACGCGTACACCGCTGCAAAGTCGTCGCGACGATCCTCGGGAACGAGCGGCGACAGCACCGAGAAATTCTCATATCGCCCGAGCGTCAGGTTGCGGCAGTACACGCGCGCCGCATCGAGATCGACAACCTCCGTCTGCGACGGGCCAAAGCGGGAGATATCGGTGGCAAGCACAGACACAGGAGCGGAAAAGGTACCGCGACTGCGCGGTTTCTGTGCGGCGGAAAGCGACGGACGCACTCGCTCGCCCGTATCATCCCCTCCCCCATGAAGATCCTCCTCGCCAACCCCCGCGGCTTCTGTGCAGGCGTGTACATGGCGATCGATGTCGTCGACCAACTGCTCGATATCTGCGGCGATGAGAAGGTTTTCGTTTTCCACGAGATCGTGCACAATCGACATGTCGTGCAGCGCTTCCGCGACCGCGGCGTGACCTTCGTCGAGTCGATCGATGAAGTGCCGGACAATTCCATCGTTGTTTTTTCGGCGCACGGTGTGAGCCCGGCTGTCCGTGCAGAGGCTCGTGCCAAGAACCTCACGGCCATCGACGCCACCTGCCCGCTTGTGATGAAGGTGCACGCGGAGGCCATTCGCTACGCGAAGCGTGGCTGGCAGATTTTGCTCGTCGGTCACAAGAACCATCAAGAAGTCGTCGGTACGCGCGGTGAAGCACCGGATGCGATTCAAGTCGTTGAGTCGCCAGAGGACATTCCGCATCTCACGATCAACGATCCTGAGAAACTCATTTATCTCACGCAGACAACACTGTCGCTTGACGACGCGAATGTCGTGATCGGCGCGTTGAAGAAGGCGTTTCCCAAGATCAATGAACCGCCATCGAGCGATATCTGCTACGCCACAACAAATCGGCAGACTGCTGTACGCGCGATTGCGCCCGAAGCCGATTTCGTTCTGGTTGTTGGCAGCAAGAACAGTTCGAATTCCGTGCGTTTGACGGAGATTTCCATGAACGATGGAACTCCATCGCGACTCGTCGACGACGCCGGCGAGTTAGATTCTGCATGGTTTCATGGGGTCAACACAGTGCTTGTGACCAGCGGAGCAAGCGTTCCAGAGGATTTGGTCCACGGCGTGATTGAGACACTCATCGATCGCTTTGGTGGCGAAGTCGAGCAGCGCGATGTGCACGACGAGCGCGTTGAATTCGGTTTGCCCGGCACACTGCGCGAACTCATGCGCAAACGCGGCGTTGATCCAGACACGCGTCGCATTCGTATCGATCGCGAAGCCGACACTGCGGAGTGGCTCGAACGGAAGCACATTCCGAATCGCACCGTGCAGGTTTCGATTCGCGCCACAGAAACCAACTGCAGTACCGATGAGAACGGATCGACGCACGCATGAACTCAGGTGATTCTCCGCAACTTGCGCCGATTTCCTCACACGCTGCGCCCGACATCGGACCTGGCCGCACATCTCTCTTTGAGTTCGATCTTGCCTCGCTCACTGCCGAAATCGAGGCCATGGGATTACCGCGCCGCACGGCGCCGCAACTCTTGAAGTGGATCTACGAAAAAGGCGTGACCGACTTTGACCGGATGAGCGACCTTTCGAAGGATGCGCGCGCGCAAGTTGCGGCGCGATTCTCGACGCTGCAAGGCACCGTCATTCGCCATCAAGTCGCCACCGACGACACTCAAAAACTCCTCATCGAGTGGGCTGCTGCCGACGAGATACCTCCGGAAACAGCCCTGCGCCTCGCGGGCACTGCGACGGAACGCCAAACCGAAACCGTGCTCATTCCCACCGAAGATCGCCGCACTGCGTGCGTGTCGAGTCAGATTGGTTGCCCAGTGGGATGCAAGTTCTGCGCCTCGGGTCTCGGCGGACTCGACGGAAATCTGACGGCAGGTCGCATCGTCGAACAGATCTGGCGTCTCGGTCGATTGCCCGGCGTCGGTCGCGTTTCGAATGTCGTCTTCATGGGGATGGGCGAGCCACTCGCGAATTTCAACAATGTGACGCAAGCGATTCGTACATTGAATGCAGAATGGGGCCTCGGTATCGGCGCACGCAAGATCACCGTCTCAACGGTTGGACTTCCTCCCGCGATTCGCAAGCTTTGCACATTTGACATCCCAGTCACGCTCGCACTCTCGCTGCACGCACCGTTCGATGAACTGCGTCGGCAGATTATTCCTTGGGCGGAATACTCCACGATTCACGAGTTGCTCGACGCATGCCAAGAGTGGTTCGTGAAAACCGGCCGCGAAATCACGCTTGAGTACATTCTTCTTGGTGGTGTGAATGATCGACGCGAACACGCAGAAGAACTCGCAAGACTTGCCCGCACCATGCGCGCGAATGTCAACCTCATTCGCTACAACGAAGTCGCCGGTGTGCCCTACGCACGCCCGAAGCATGACGATGTACACCACTTCCAAGAAGTGTTGCGCGCAAAGCATGTGAATGTGCATATTCGCGCGAGTCGTGGACGCGATATCGCCGCTGCGTGCGGACAATTGCGGCACGAGAGTCGACCAGCGACTTGATCGCACGCGAGGAGCATGCATGACTCCGCGGACCCGATTCACAATCCTTCGACGCTGGCGCGCAGTTCCGCTGCTGTGAGCGAGCGCAACCCACCGTCCGATGAAAGCATCGCGAATCGCCGCAAGCACATGGCCCAATGTGCGGGGTTCTCCTCAAACCCTTTCGCAGCACGATCGACCAACGAAATTGCGTACGCGCGCACTTCTTGACCGCGCAGATCACCGCGCAAACTCCACGGGACCAACGGACGCGCCAGTCGCACCACTTCTGCAGGCCAATCGCTTGTACGAAAGTCCAGTCGATAGCGCGTACTTCCAGCGAGGAGCTCAAATCGGCTCAAAAAACGACGCTCCAGCGTGTCGCCATGTGACGCGCGAACACCAAGACGCTCGCGAATGCGGCGTCGCTGCTCAAGGCTTGTCGACATCGCAAGCACATACAGAATGTCACGCACAAGAATCGCATCTGCAAGCGGCTCCGCTGCAATCAGTGCAAGATCTCCGGTTGGATCTGCGCGAAGAAGACCCGCGATCAAGCGCTCGTAGAGCCGCATCATGCGAGTTCCACCCCACACGATGGCACGATGGAGCGCCGTAATGACAGCGCGTGTTGCGCGATCGACATCATCACCGCCGCCGAGTCGCGCGAACGCAACCAACATGCCGCCCGCGCTCAGCGCGTATCGATTGGCACGCTTTCGTCCACCAAATCGCTCGCGAACAAGTTCAAGCGCCAAGCGTCGTACAAGACGCTCAAGTGGCTCTCGCTCCTCTGCACTGCGTCGGACCACGGCCCCTGCTTCCAACCGGCGACCAAACGAAAACGCCTCAAAAGAACGCCCAATTCCGCTTTGTTCTGCGCGACGCAGTGCACCTTCCATCGCTTCAAGTGAGAGCGGAAGCAAACCGCGCTGAAATGCAACACCAAGCATGGCGACATCAAGCAATCGCTCGGAGAGGAGATTACTGCGACAGAGCGCAGCGTAGTCGTCGACACTCGATCGCGCTGCCTGTGCGCATGACTCGACTGCGTGCTCAAGCTTTGCGTAGATCGCAAGGCGCGCGTCATCGAGTTGATCTTCCAAAGGTCCGTCGTTTGCAATCACCGCCGTGCGCTGCGCGCTTGCAACGCGTAACGCAGGGTCCGGCCCAAGTGCCCGAAGCGTTTCAACACCGTCAGGACCAAGCACCAGATCTGCTTCACCGTAGGGAATCATCGCGGTTCGCGGTGCGCGCGTATCACCTTCGCGTGCACGAACCCACAGCAACTGACACCACGCGCGACGACCTCGTCCACAGGGTTCATCGCTCGCAAGCATCTCAACTCGGTAGCCCATCACACGCCCAGCATCCGCCAAGATGCCTGCAACAGCACCGGGAGTTCCACCACGCACGCCTGCAATATGCACGCGGAATGAGCCTTGTTCTGCATGCAGCGGTCGCGGCGGAACAAGCCCACCAGCGCCGCGTGAGTACGCGGTGATCGGTGGTTTCGTACGCACCACTTCCACTTGCTCCGAAAGCGCTACGGCGCGAAACTCCGTCGTTTCGACGCGCATTGCGAGATCTTCGCGTGTGAAACTTCCACGAATCGGTGTGGCGCCCTCTTCTTCCGCCTCATCGAGCAATCCGGCAAGCGACGGAGGCCGCAGTTCGCACGCAGTATCGGCCGACCACACCAAGCGCTGCTGCGGCTGATAGCCCAATCGATCACGCTCAAGAAATGACCGCTCGACTGCGAGTGTGTCGAAGCGAGCAGGCGGACCATCATCAAGAATGAGCACGGTCACGCCATCGTGCTGCGTGGCCGCGAGGACACGATCGCGAATCGCGCTTCGATCACTGAGGTCTGCACGAACAATTTGAACGCGTGCCGAACTTCCCGCAGGAGTTGCTGCGTCTGCGAGTCGTGCCGCATCGGTTTCCGAACCAGTTCCATCGCGCGCGCCAACTTGTACCACCACAATCAACCGCCGAAACGCATCCCGCGCTGCTTGCCGAATGGTTTCAGCGCCCTCGCACAAGAATCGATCACGCGAGAGAAACTCGACGACGGTCACGCCTTCGGTATCACTGCGCGGGGGCAGCGCTTCGATCGCAAGGGACTTTCGTGTTGTCTCGTCGCCCTCAGCCTCGGGCCGTGCGCGCAGTTCCTGTTCGATCTCAACCAGCACCTGACGCGCCAGCCGCATCGCAGCGGCAACGCCAACATCGTCTGTACGCGGCGGCAACGGCATCGACTCAAGTTCGGTATTCGCACCAAGCAACTTGGTTGCCACAGCAAGAGAAGGTCGCACCGCGTGTAAGAGGTGCACGATGCGACGCACAAGCACACTCGGACGCGTCGCATCATCGAGCCCCACGCGCGATGCATTTCCCGCTGCATTTGCAGGGATTTCATCGAACGCAATCGGCGGTACACGCACACCGCGTCGACGCAGTTGATCTGTCGCTGCAAGCACAAAGTTGGCAGCACTTCCTGGCCGCGCTTCAAGCACCACCACTTGCTGCACTCGATCTACAAATCGTTGCAGCATCGACTCATCGATCGGTGAAACAAGCCCAAGGCGCAGCACAGGCACTCGACCTGAGAGTTGCAACTCAAACAGCACATCGACCAACGCGCGTTCACATGCGCCGACAGCAATGAACCCAACAACTTCGCGCTCGCCAGGACTTGGCAAACTTGTGGCGACATTCAATTCAAGCCTGCGCGCAGTACGCAACAGGTCAGCACCATCTGAAAGTCGCATGACCGGACGAAGTTTGCGCTGCAAAATGAACTCATCGACGGTCGCAACAACACGATTCGGGCGCGCCGCAATACTTTCAGTCGCAAGCAGCAAGTTGCGATGCACGATGACTGCAACAGGCGTTGTACCCGCGCGCGAAAGTCGCAGCGCTTGCTCGACAGCATCGCGCAGTGACGACAAGTCTGTCGGCTCGAGGACAGGGAGACCAGCGTCGACCGCAACGCGTCGAGGGCAAACGAGCGGCTGCGCGAGGGGATCATCCTCGATGAACAGTGCGAGTCCTGCATCTGGTGTGCGAAACGCAGCGCGCGCATCGTGGAAGGCCGCAATCGATGCCACCAAATCTCGCGACGGGACACACGCGATGGCACTGCGCTCTGCACGCATTGCAAACAGCGCAAGCGTCACGGCTCGGGCACCATCACCACCAACCGAAACTTCTGTCTGATGACGAGCGAGCAGATTTTGGACCGCCGGGTTTGCAGCCTGTCGCGCAAAGCCCACAAGCCTTGGATGCTGTGCACTTGCCACAAGTCCGACAGGAACCATCGACTCAAGCGCGCCTTTCAGCACCGCTTCGCACGCATCGACAAGCACAAGCCCGTCTGCCGCATGCAGATTCGTCGCCGGAGCACTGGTCGCAGAAGGAAACACGCGGGCAAGATAGTCCAATCCCAGTCGCTGTTTCGCATGATTTGTCGCTTCGCGTACGATCGCGCTGTGCGATATCGAATGTTTGTCACAGACCTCGACGGAACGCTGCTCGACCGCAAGGGCGAGGTCAGCCAACGAAATCTCGACGCGATCCGTCGCTTGCAAGAGAGCGGCGTCGAAGTCGTGCCCGCGACCGGGCGCGCACTTCGCGAATTCGGCCATATTCTCGATGACATCAACCACGCGGGTCACGCGATCGCTGCGGGCGGCGCACTTATTCACGACGCACGCGACGGCTCAGTCGCGCTGCGACGCGATTTGGGCGAGATCCGCATGCGCGCCATCACCCGCATCATTGGCGAGCACGAACAACTCGCCCAGTTGCTGCAAGATCACACCAAAGCTGGCGTTGATTACCTCATGGTTGGCTCGCAGCCATTTGACCCAGCCACTGCGTGGTGGCTTGAAAAACTCCCCGTTGCGTATCGGCGACTCGCGCACATCGACGAGCATCAAGACGAAGATCACACGGTACGAATTGGCGCCGTTGCGTGCGAGCGCGTACTGACCTCCATCGTCGACCGTATTCACCGCGAGTTCGAAGGCGAGATTGCGGCGCAGTACTGGAGCGCCGTGACAGCCGAAGCAGCAACAGGTTCACCAACCCAACTGTTGGAGGTTTTCGCTGCACGGGTCAACAAATGGACCGCGATCGAAGCGTTATGTGACTTGAACGATCTCGACCCTCAATCGGTTGCCGTCGTCGGCGATGGACTCAACGATCTGGAAATGATGCGTCATGCGCACCTCAGTATCGCGATGGCGAACGCTGACCCACGGATTGCCCAGCACGCGAAAGCGCGGGCGGGCCACCATGATGCGGATGGCTTTGCCGACGCAGCGGAACTGGTTCTTCGCATCAACCGCGGTCAAACCACGCTGTGAGTGGCCGCGATCGATCCCAAGTCAGCCTCGGGTTTCGGTTATCCGCCCGGAACAGCGACGACCTCCCCCTCCATGATCGAAAATGCCGTGGAACAGGCTTTGGCAACGGGAGCGAAGTGGCGATAGATTGCCCCATCTATGGACCCTAAGTCGACCGACAAGCGCCGCCTTCAACAGGTGCAGACGCAAGACCTTACCGAGAGCCGCATCAACGACGATTTCGTCTACTGGCTCAAGAAGAATGGCTCGAATTATCTGCTGGTTGTGCTGCTCGCCGCGTGTGCGGCACTTGGCTACAACTACTGGCAGCGAAAAAATGTTGAGAAGGCATCCACCGCGTGGAGCGAACTCGGCCAAGCCGAGATGCCAGACTCGCTTGAGCGCGTTGCCAAAGAGCACGCGGACAATCCGCAAGTTGCCATGATCGCGTTGCTTTCCGCGGGCGACCGTCGTTTGGCGCAACTGCGAAGCGGTGAAGAAATCGCAAAGCAAGGCGATACTCCGGCGAAGTTGTTCACCGATGAGTCGCGCAAAATCTTCCAAGATGCCGCCTATGAGGATTACCTCAAGGCAGGCGAGATTGCAGTCAAACTCGCGAACGGAAACAAGCAACAAGCGATCTCGGTGTTCCTCCCGACCATTTTCGGGCGCGCTGCGATCTGCGAAAGCCGCGGCGATTTCGAAGGATCGAAGCGCCTTCTTGATGAAGCCGCGCAACTCGCTGGCGATCGCTGGCCCTCGTACGAGAAACTCGCGAAGTGGCGCGCGACTGAAACCCTCACGCTTGCAACACCCGTTGAGTTACCGCTCACGGCGCAACTCCCAACCCCCGCACCGACAACACCGGTCCAAGTGCCGACACCTGGCGACGACTTGTACGAAGCTGCCTTGAAAGAACAGGCTGCGCAGAATGCCACTGGAACAACCGAGCCTGCGCCGAGCGCAGAACCCACAGCACCGCCCGCCGCTACGCCAGGCCAAGGTGGCTAACGCGCGCAGCGGATTTGCGCGTCTTGCTTCCGCAGCCAATCGCTTGTGCGTGACTCGGCGACAACAGAGTCCGCACCGAATCGGCTCACGACCAACCAAAGAGCCATGTCTGTAAGCGCTGATCGCCCGAACGAGGATGAACGCTCCGACGGGAGCGAGGATGTTCGCGCACGAACCGAGCGAACCGCAGCACTCCTTGGCGCGGGTGGCGCTGTGGATCGCGACGCCCTGTTTGCGATCTACGAGGAAAACGCAGCGAAAGATGATGAGTCGCCCGTCACGGTTGAGTTCGAACTCCTCAAGGATCTCGATAAGCGACTTGATCGCTACATGGTCGATCGCGTGCCGTTTCTTTCGCGCACCCAGATGCAGCGACTGATCGAAGAAGAAGCGATCACAGTCAACGGACGCGTTCCGAAGAGTTCGACCAAACTTCGTAAGGGTGACCGCATTGTTGCGACGCTTCCACCACCGCCATCGGGTGCGATTCAACCTGAGAATATTCCTCTCGATGTCTTGTACGAAGATGACTCCATCATCGTCGTGAACAAGGAAGCCGGACTCATCGTGCATCCCGCGCGCAGCCACAAGTCTGGCACTCTCGTGAACGCGCTCGCATGGCGTTTCAAGCATGTCTCAGGCGGAGAACTCTCAAAAGTTGGCGAAGAATTCGCACGACCTGGCGTTGTGCATCGGCTCGACAAGTTCACCTCTGGCGCGATCGTGAGCGCGAAGAACGACACCGCGCATTGGCGACTCGGCAAGCAATTCGAAATGCGCCGAACAGACAAGCGCTACCTCGCGTTGGTGCATGGACATCCAGAACGCGATGTCGAAACCATTGATCTTCCGCTGGGGAAGCACCCGACGATCAAAGAGAAGTACGCGGTCCGCCACGACGACACGGGAAAGGCGTCGCTTACGATCGCCCGAGTTCGTGAGCGATACAGCGCACCGGATGGAACGGCATACGCACTTGTTGAACTGGAATTGAAGACTGGTCGCACGCACCAGATCCGCGTGCACCTTTCGTACATCGGCCATCCCATCGTGGGCGACGACATGTATGGGGGAAGGCATGTCACCGAACGCGCACTCGGTGGCTCCAGTGACGCCATGCTGCTTGCGCGACAAGCGCTTCACGCGACGACGCTTGGATTTCGGCATCCGATGACTGAACAGCCTGTGCGTTTCACAGCGCCCTTGGCGAAAGACATTCGGCGTGCTGTCGATCTCCTGCGTGCGGCGACCGCTGCACAGCATCAAACGCCTTCCGTAGACGCAGCTGGTGCGACGATTGACCTGTCTATCGTGTGTCCCTGAATCGCAACAGATTGGGAAACTCGCGCGCGAGAGTTACACTCGACGGGCTATGACGCTTCGTGTACTTCACTCCCTTGGTCGTCTCATGCTTGTCGCGATCGCCTTCGTTGCGATGGGCGTCATGTGCCGAGCATCCTGTGCACAAAACTCAGATGATTTTCCTGCACTCGCCGGGCGTCTCGCCGTGCGCGACTACGCGGTGTCGGGCCAACCCGCCCAAGCCGTCTTGGTCGTTCACTATCGGCGCGAGGGTTCCGACTACGAAGGGTGGAACATTTGGTCGTGGAGCGAGGGTGCCGATGGCGCACAAGCAAATTTCGGCGGGAAAGACGCCTTCGGACGCTACGCCATCATTCCCATCGCCGATGCATCGAAGCGTGTTGGGTTCATCATCCGCAAGGGCAATTGGGAGGCGAAAGACTTCGACCAAGATCGATTCATCAGCGTCGAGCGTGGGAAGATCTCTGAAATCTGGATTCGAAGCGGCGAGGAAGCGATCTACACCGATCCGACCCGCATCGACACCACACTGCGCGTCGAGCGCGCATTCCTCGACAGCCCAACCAGTATCACGCTTGTCACCACAGCGCCGCTTGACGAGCAGTCACGCCGTGCACTGGTCATCAAACACGCGCAGGACGAACGTCGTGCACCGAAGGTCAAGTCGGTGCGCGCTGCGCAGCAGAGTGGCGGGAAAGCCATTACGGAAATCACGCTTGTACGGGCAGTGTCTCCAGAAGACGTTGCCCAACTTGTGCTCGGCTGGACTGGTGGGCAACTCGCGAACACGCCCGCTCAACGCGTCATCGCTCGCGACGTGCTCGACGCTCCCCTCTTCACGCCATTGGAGACCACCTTCGGCGCGTTCATTGCGAACGGTACGACCACCTTCACGACATGGTCACCGGTCTCCGACACCGTTGACGTGCTGCTCTACGAGGGAAATGCTGAGTCGCCAACGCAAGTCATTCCGCTCGCACGCGGGCAAAAGGGCGTTTGGAAAGCAACCGTTGCGGCAGATCTCCACGGCACTCCGTACCGCTACCGCTTTACTGGATACGGCGAGGTTCGTGAAGCACCCGACATGCACGGATTCGCGGCAAACAGCGACAGTTCGCGTACGGTGATCGTTGATCTCGCGCGCGTTGAGCCGGACGAATTTCAAACCCAAGCAGAACCGCGCATCGCACGCGCAACCGATGAGGTGATGTACGAAGTTCATGTGCGCGACTATTCGATGCGCGATTTGCGTGCGCCCGAAAAAGTGCGCGGCACATATCTCGGGCTCACGCATCGCGCTGCAGCAGAGAACGGGCAAGTCTCGAGTGGCATTGATCACTTGCAAGAACTTGGCATCACCGCAGTGCACTTACTTCCCGTGCATGATTTCACGGCCAAAGTCGACGAGTACAACTGGGGGTATTGGACGACTTTGTTCAATGTTCCCGAGTCGAATTACGCGACAAATCCTGCCGATCCGTTCTCTGCCATTCGTGATTTGCGCACGGCGGTCACACGACTGCACGCCGCCAACATTCGCGTGATTCTTGATGTGGTGTACAACCACACATCGGATGCTGGACCGAACTCGCCGTTTGGCGCGGCTGTGCCCGCGTACTTTTTCCGCACCACGCGTGATGGCCGCTTGACCAACGATTCTGGAACAGGCAATGGCTTCGCGGACGAGCGTCCGATGGCGCGAAAGTTCATCGTCGATAGCCTCGAACACTGGTTGCGCAACTACCGCGTCGATGGATTTCGTTTCGATTTGCTGGGTTGCCACTCGAAAGACACGGTGCGCGCGATTTGTGAGCGCGTGAAGAACATTCGCCCAGATGCAACGCTCTATGGCGAACCTTGGACTGGTGGCGGCCCGACCAACTTCGGAAAGGGTGCGCAAAAAGGCCTTCCCATTGCTGTATTCAACGATCATCTGCGCAACGCGATCCGTGGTGATCTCGACGGAACGACCATCGGATTCGCGACCGGTGAAGGCGGCGATGTGGCAGCGATCAAGCGCGGCGTTGCGGGTGCGATCGATGATTTCACGCAGGAACCAACCGAAACGATCAATTACGCAAGTGCGCACGACAATCTTATTCTTTGGGACAAAATCGTGAAGACGCAGCCAAGCGCTTCGGACGCAACGCGTCGCGCCATGCAGAAACTTGCGCTTGGGATCGTGCTTACGAGTCAGGGCATCCCGTTCATTCACGGCGGTTGTGATTTCGCGCGTACCAAACTCGGCAATCACAACTCGTACAACGCGGGCGATGACATCAACGACTTCGGGTGGCGACGCAAGTCGGATTACCGCGACATCTTCGAGTACACGGCTGGCCTCATACAACTCCGCCGCGAACATCCCGCGTTTCGCATGGCAGACGATGCAGCGGTGCGCCGCGCACTTCGATTTGTAGAGACAGATCGCGCAGTCGCGTTCACGCTTGACGGACGCGTGACAAATGATCCTTGGGCCCGCATTTTCATTGCGTACAACGATGAACCGATGCCACTGAAAGTGACACTGCCAACGGGCAGTTGGACCGTTGTTGTTGATGCTGAAAGCGCAGGAACGAAGCCACTCCACCAACGCCAAGGCGCAGTGACACTTGCGCCTTACAGCGTGTTCGTTGCGCATCAAGGTGATCGCTGAAGCGGGTCGTCGTTCGCAAACTCGTGCGGATCGTTCCGTCGCTTGTGACAACTTCGTGATCACCTTTTTCTTGAAGTCCGGCATGTACCCCATGGGACTCCTGCTGCGATCGCCGTAATCTCGCCCCTTCACCTTGGGGTGTTGCACCTCGCGGTGGAATTGGAGATCTCCTGATATGACGGCCCCCGCTTCGCTTGCCAGTCTTCCGCAGCACGAAGAGAGTCCAACGCTCGATGCCGCGACGGCTGAAGAAATTTTGGACGGCGTGGGAGATCTCGTACAGAGCGTGCTACCAGACGGGACCATTCGGCATGTCAATCGTGCATGGCGCGAGCGGTTGGGATACAGCGCCACCGACCTACGACAGAAGAACATCTTTTCGATCATTCATCCCGATAGTCAAGAACACTGCCAACACTACTTCCAGCGGTTGATGTCGGGCGAAGATGTGGGCTTGATGGAGGTCACATTTCGCGCGAAATCGGGCGAGGCAGTGCGCCTCGAAGGCAGAGTTCGTGTTCGGTTCGACGACGGACAACCAATCTCAACCTACGGCGTCTTTCGCGAAACATCCACGCCACCCGCAGCAACCGCCGCATTTCAGCGCCTCCGCGAGCAGCGGCGACTGTTCCATTCTGTGCTCTCGCTGTTGCGCGCAGACAACACCAAAGATCGATCCATCTTTTTCGCGCTTGTGACCAACCGTGTGGCCCAAGCTTTGGGTGTCTCGCGTGCGAGCATCTGGCTTCTCGACAATGCGCAAGCGCGCATGACCTGCGAATGGTTACACGCAGACGGCAAGGCACAAGGTCGTACTGCGCATGAACTCATGCGCAATGAGCACCCAGCGTACTTTGAAGCGATCAGTGCAAGACTTCCGATTCGTGCGGATGACGCGCACACACATCCGGCAACGGAAAGCTTCTCAACGGGGTACCTCGCGCCGCTCGGTATCTCGTCGTTGCTCGACGGACCCATTCGTCTTGGTGATGAAGTCGCAGGAGTTCTGTGCTGCGAACACACGGGCCCGCAGCGACATTGGACGAATGAAGAAGAAGAGTTCTTGTTAGCGGTATCCGCGATCGTGCTGATTTTTCTCGAGAGTGAGCGACGCAGAACGATTGAGGCCGAGATACAGCAACTGAACCAAGACCTTGAACGCACCGTCGAAGAGCGTTCGCGGGAACTTCGTCGAAGCGAGCGTCGACTGCAATATCTCATCACATCGAGCCCCGCTGTGATCTATACATGCAAGCCAGACGGTGACTTCGCTGGGACCTATGTGAGTTCCAACATCGAAGCACTACTCGGCTATCCGGCAGAGTGTTACCTCACACACCCGACATTCTGGTCGGATCGTATTCATCCTGAAGACGCGCCCTTCGCCTACACAACTTTGCGGGAAGCTGTGCGTACAGGACGATCCAGTTACGAGTACCGCTTCCTCCATGCGGATGGTCAGTATCGGTGGCTTCGCGACTCGTTCGTCCTCGTGCGTGATGCGCATGGGAATCCCCGTGAAATCGTCGGGTCATGTATCGACATCCACGATCGTCGTCGCGCCGAGAATGAGGCACGCGCCGCGGCAAATGATTTGCGTCGCCTGATCGATACCGCCAACGCGCCGATCTTCGGTAAAGACACTCGCGGATATGTGAACGAGTGGAATCACAGCGCAGAGCGCCTCACTGGATTTTCTAAAGCCGAGGTCATGGGGCGAGATTTGGTCGATTTCGTCGTCGACGCGTTCAAACCCGCTGTCAAGAATGTGCTCGATCGCGCCCTCGTGGGTATCGACACTGCGAATTTTGAGTTTCCGATTACGACCAAAGAGGGTCGCCAAGTCACGGTGCTCTTGAATGCGGGCACGCGCAGAGATGCTGATGGGAACATCACTGGCATGGTCGGCGTCGGGCAAGACATCACTGCCCTGCGCGAGGCGGATCAGCGCACCCTTCGCGCTAAGCGTTTGGAGTCGATTGGAACTCTCGCTGGCGGAGTCGCACACGACATCAACAACGCTCTTGCCCCCATTGTCTTGGCGTGTGGAATGCTTCGGCAGCAAGCGCCGCATACAGCGCAACTCATCGACATTCTTGAAACGAGTGCGCGACGCGGCGCCTCAATGGTGCAACAGTTGCTGACCTTTGCGAAGGGGGTTGATGGCGCACGCACGCCCGTCGCAAGTGAAGCGCTTCTTCGTGAGGTCGAAAAGATCACTCGCAGCACATTCCCAAAGAACATCGACATACGAGTGCAATGTGAACAAGGGCTTGAGCCGGTACTCGGTGATAGCACGCAACTTCACCAAGTGCTGCTGAATCTGTGCGTGAATGCGCGCGACGCGATGCCGCATGGCGGAGTGTTGACACTCCACGCGGCACGCGCATCTCGTCGCGAGATGGACGAGCAGTTGTGCGCAAACACGCCGCTAGGCGATCGCGATTGCGTGCATTGGACTGTCTCGGATACTGGTTTGGGTATGACGCCTGATGTGGTCGAGCGTCTTTTTGAACCGTTTTTCAGCACAAAAGGGCCAAATCAAGGCACTGGACTCGGACTCTCGACTGCACTTGGCATTGTGCGAAGTCATGGCGGCATGATGCGCGTGGAATCTGCGCCGAACGCAGGCGCTGTATTTCATGTCTTTCTACCAACAGCCAAAACCGAGATCCAGAACACCATCGAGGAACGACTGCCAGCGAAGTTCAGAGGTCGTGGCGAGATTGTCCTCGTGGTTGAAGACGAGCCAGCGATTCGTGAGATCTTCCAGCAAATCCTGCGCAACATCGGGTTTACGGTGCGCGCAGCGGCAGATGGGCTCACTGCTGTCGAGATACTCGAGCGCGAAGCAGAATCGATCGCTCTTCTGCTCACCGACTATCACATGCCACGCATGGACGGAATTGAACTCGCCAAGATCGTGCACCATCGTTGGCCACATCTCGGCATGGTGCTTGCAAGTGGTCGCGTTGATCGCAGTGAATGGCCACAACTGGCACAACTTGGATTCAAGGCACTGCTTGACAAACCATTTGATATCGAGCAACTTCGCGAGGTGCTGCAAGAGGTCTTGCAACCAACGAAGCGCGCGTGATGGCGCGATCGATGTGTTCTGCGACTCGCATCACGCAGATCGTGTCGCATCCATCACTCGATCACCATCGCGCGTAAAGACTGCAAGCACCATCGGAACAAGCACAATCGTGAAGATGGTCGAGACGAGCAGCCCGCCCGCGACCACTGCACCGAGCCCGCGATAGAGCTCGCTGCCAGCGCCCGGCGCAAGAATCAAAGGCAACAAGCCCGTCACGCTTGTAAGGCTCGACATCAAGATCGGCCGAATGCGCGTGCGGACGCTTTCCGCAACCGCTGCACGCGGCGGTAACGGCACGCCCTTTCCAACAGCAGGTGCCCCGGGAAGTCCGCGGAATGCAAGATCCGACGGTACTTCGTCGCCTTCGCCGCGCATGAAATTGCGCGCTTGGTGGACGATGAGAATCGCGTTGTTCACCACAACGCCGACCAAGATCACGAAGCCGAGCATCGTGAGGACATCGAGTGTTTGCATCGGCATGAGCGGGACGCTCAAACTCCAAATGAACACCGCCATCAACGCTGCAAAGCCGCCAACACACGCAAGCGGCACGCTGAACAAAATCACAAGCGGCAACTTGAAGCTTTGGAAAAGCACGACCATCACGAGGTAACAGACGAGAAGCGCAAGGAACATCGAACTTCCCACAAGCCCGACGGTCGAGCCGTCGCCGAGCAGCGTCTTCTGAATCTCACCAAGTTTGCTCGCACTTCCAGCGACCGAAGTGCGCACTCCGGTTGGGATCGCGCCACTTGCACGATTTTCAGCCAAAATCCGCTCGATTTCGCGAATCGCTTCGTCAAGCGCCATCGTCTGCGGCGCCGTCACTTGCAAACTCACGGCGCGTTGCCGATCCACATGGTTGATCTGCGTGGGCGCGGTGCCGCGCTCGACAGCCGCGAGCGAAGAGAGTTGCACCGTGCGACCCGTTGGTGTCGCGACTGGCGTATCGGGAAGCGTGCCGAGGTCGCGCGAAAGGATGTCGGCCGCGGCCTCAGCTGCGTGCGTTTCCACAACTTTCATGTCAATCGACTCACCACCCAAGCGATACTCGACAACAATCGCAACATCGCCGGCTGCAAGCACCGCGGTCGCAAGTTGTGATGGCGACAAGCCTGCATCAGCGAGCGCACGATGATTCGGAATCAGCCGGACTTCTGGCCCAGGCAAATTGAAACTCGGCGGATCAGGCTGCACGCTTCCTGGGCCAAATGCGCCCATGAATCGGCCGAATGTTGCGCCAGCCGCAGCGGTCACGGCGTCGAGATCTTCACCTGTGAAATCAACGCGTACCGCGCTTCCCGATGAGCCACTCGTACGGAAGAGCGGCACTTGAAATGCGAACGCAAGCGTGCCCGGCAACACTTCTGCGCGCGTCGCGTGGTTCAAGAGATACTCACT
>JASGCF010000276.1 GCA_030054275.1 Limnohabitans sp.
GCGCAATTCGTATGAACGCTGGTGGGAAGTTCGGTGCGATTGGTGACTCGGTTGATGCCGTTGCTGTGTTGCACGCTCACGGCGAGATTCGTGTCTACACGCGCGATGAACTGCACTTTGGATATCGCGAAACACTGCTGAATGATCACACAGGCGCAACAACCGCACTCGAAGGCATCATCGTGTGGGCGTCGCTTCGCATGCGCAACGATGATCCTGTGGAATGTCGCGCACGCGTGCGTGAGATCTTCGCCTACAAAGCATCGACGCAACCTATGGCTGCAGCGAGCGCAGGCTGCATGTTCCGAAATCCAACGATGCCCGATGGGCGCGTTGAAAGCGCTGGGCGCCTTATTGACCTTGCAGCACTCAAAGGGCGACGCGTCGGCGGAGCCTTCGTGAGCACGACGCACGGCAATTTCCTCGCAGTCGACCGTGGCGCGCGCACAGAAGACATGCGTCAACTCGTTGAAGTTGTGCAGTCAGAAGTGCTTGCGAAGTTTGGTGTCGCCTTGCGAACCGAAGTTGTGTTCTGGAAGCGCGGCGACAGCACCACGGCGCTGTAACGCCTGTGCTTGAACGGTCGGAGTTTCACTGAAGATTTTCGCGCGAAGGAATGTTGCGATGAGCGCTCAACCACAAGACCATGCAGGAACAAACAATGCATCGCGTACTCGCGTTGTGGTGCTTATGGGAGGACCTGATGCAGAACGCGAAGTCAGCATCATGTCTGGTACCGAGATCGCGCGCGCGCTTGAAGCGCACGGGGCATTCGAGGTGACGCTGCTCCTGATCGACCGCCCTACGGCTGCGGAACTTCGCGCACTGCTTGAGCCAGCGCGTCCGCAGGTGATTTTCCCGATTGTGCATGGACCTTGGGGCGAGGGCGGTCCGTTGCAAGAAATGCTTGAAACGCTCGCCCTCGAAGCAGGTACGGCGTATGTCGGTCCGCGGCCGAAGCCTGCGCGCACCGCTATGGACAAGATCGCGACGAAATCCGTGGCATCCTCGGTTGGCGTGCGAACTCCAGCATCGCGACAACTGCGTGCTGGCGAGCCCATTGATCTTGCTGCCCCGTTGGTACTCAAACCCTCGAATGACGGCTCAAGTGTCGACTTGCGAATTTGCCGGACGCAAGAAGAGGCTCTGGCTGCGCGCGCTGAACTTGAAGCAAAGCGTGAGTTTCTTATGGCCGAGCAGTACATTCGCGGCCGCGAAATGACCGTCGGCATCGTGCATGGAGCGTGCTTGCCGATTATCGAAATCGTGCCAAAGGCCGAGTTTTACGACTATCAAGCGAAGTACATCAGCGATGAAACGCGATATGTCGTCGCGCCAGAGCTTGCTCCAGAGATCGCCGAAGAGATGCGCAGCGCAACGCGACGCGTCTACGAAGCGCTGGGATTGCGCGATGTCGCGCGTGCTGACTTCATGGTCGACGAACGCGGTGCTTGGTTCCTAGAAATCAACACAGCGCCGGGAATGACAACGCACAGTTTGGTTCCGATGGCGTCACGACACACTGGCGTAGACATGCCCGAACTTTGCGCCAATCTGGCGCACTCTGCGCTCGCGCGTGGCGTACGACGGGGCTCGCATGTCGGAGAAAACCTGCTCGCGCTCTCGACACATCCAACGCACGACAAAATCTCGTAAAGTTTCTCGCGCACTTCTTGATTGCGTGTTTCAACTCACTTCTTCGAAAGGCCATGGATGGCCCGCTCCTCCCGAAAAAATTCTTCGTCGTTCTCGCAGCGTATCGCAGGTTTCAAGTCGATCTTCGCTCCCGAGAATCGCAACACTTCTCTTGCAACTTCGATTGTTGTTGGCGTCGCGCTTGCTGGGCTTTTGGCTTGGGGCGTTCCGAAGTTGCGCAGTCGATTGTTGGAACGGTCGCTCGCGCAGGCTGAACGCTCCGACTCCGACGACAGCGGCATGCATGTGGTGTCGTATGAGACGCTTCCGGCGTGGTTTGACGAAACCCGACAGCAGTTGGTTTCGTCGCGCGTACGCAGCGCTGTGGGCGATCTTTCGACGATTGATCAGACACGCCTCAGTCGGGCACGCGATGCGATGCTGTCGACAGGTTGGTTCCAAGATATTCGTCAGATCCGCTTGGCAGATGGTGGCGGCTTCTTGGTTGATGCATCATTCCACACGCCGTTTGCAATCATTCGGCATGGCGAGTTTGATTTTCTTGTGACTCCAGAAGGCAGGCTGATGCCGATGGAGTGGCCAGCTGGTCATCGTCCAGCAACGCCCCACTATGTTGCATTGCTCGGCGCGTCGAGTGCAGCCCCTGCTGCCGTTGGCGAGCGTTGGTCAGGCGCAGATGTGGCCGCAGGCTTAGAACTCGCACGGGCGATTGCTTCCGAGTCGTGGTACTCGAAGATCGCTGGGATTGAACTGTCGCGCGTTGCCAGCGAAAACGCGCTGATTTTGGTGACCAACGACGGCGGACGCTTGATTTGGGGACGCGCGCCTGATGATCGCTCGGTTGCGGAGGTCCCAACTGAAACCAAGTTACGCACCATCGACTACCTGTTCCGCACCACAGGTCGCGTCGATGCTGGAGGCGGACGCATCATCGACCTCCGCGGCGACCTTGTGACCGTGCGCGCCGATGATGTTGCAGTCGGTGGTGGCGAAGAGACGACCACGACAACCACGCGCTAAGCGCACAATCTTCTACACTCGCGGAGATGACTGCTGAAGCCAGCGATCATGATCCGTCTCAACCCGTCGGGCAATCGCGCGCGACACCGCTCGCGATTCCTGTCCCGATTGCTGCGCCAATTCCGCTCGTGATTCCGCGCGGACTTGTCATGTTGACAGCACTGTGGGTCTTTGGTTCGTGGATCTTCCTTTTCGGCACGAATCCACCGGTTCAGGCGCAATCTGCGAGTTACGGCCCAACCATTCAGATGCTCTTTCTGCTTGTCGGCGTTGGCGTTGGCATCGCATGGCCGCTCCTTCGACTTACTGGCCGACCATCGCAACAACCGCTCGCGCAGTCGTTGGTCGACGGAGTTGCGATTGTGGTGCTTCTCCAAGTGGTCGTGTGGCCCTTGCGACTGGTCACCACATGGTCGTTGCCACGAACAGTCGCCGTCAACATCGCACTGCTTTTGTCGGTGATCTGCGTTGGTGCGCTGCTCTCGATGGCGCACGCGAGCATGCGGTCGCGAACGCGCTCGACCGCAATGGCGCTCTTTGTGGCGATGGTTGCCATTCCACCATGCGCACACGCGCTGCTACCTGAGTCTGTGGTGATGACAACGCTCCTCGCCGTAAGTCCGCCTGCACTCCTCGGTCAATTGGCCGAAGCACTCCCACTTGATCCAACACCTGAGAATCGCGCACTGTTGACGGTTGCCGCGTGGATCGCTGGCCTTGCGGTGATCGCAGCGTTGGTCACGGCGTCCTTTCGCACTTGGTTCTGTTCATGGTCTTCTTGATGGTCCTCTTGATGGAACGCGCGTGTGCCCTGATGCACGCGCGTTTCGCAGGCAGTGTCGCCTGTGAGGTCAAGTGAACGACGACCCTCATTTCAGGCTTGGTTTCAGGCTTGGTTTCAGGCTTGCGAAGGGCCGATAGGTACGCAGGTACGCGAGGATCGAACCGCTCTCTGCTTGTCACAACCCCTGCACGAACAACGCGCTTGCCGCTATTCTGCGCAGCGCGACGCGGGAGCCACCTCCCGCGTCGCACATTGTCTACAACGCGATTCGTTCTTCGACGCATGCACCCAACGGCGCCTGTTGAAGCACCCGCGAGAGAGGCTCGATATGGATTTCATTACTTCAGAAGAAAAGACGCTGCTTGAGCAAAAGTTGACCGAGCTTCGCGCGATGGACAAGGTCTTGATTCAGCGCATCGCAGAGGCGCGCGCACTTGGTGATCTTCGCGAGAACGCCGAGTATCACGCCTCGCGTGAAGACAAAGCGATGAACGACGCAAAGATCAAAGAGATCGAAGAGCGTCTCGTGCGCGCGCAGGTCGCGGACTCGAGCGCGTTGCCGCAAGACATGGTGTTCGTCGGCGCTGTCGTGCGTTTGAAGGATGAAGATCGTGGCGACGATGATCTGTACCGCTTGGTTGGACAAGCGACCGGCCGATTCGATCTCGACTATGTCGAAGTCACCACGACAAGTCCGATGGGTGTCGCACTCATGAAGGCGCGCATTGGTGAAACGATCCGAGTGGATCTTCCACGCGGCGAAAAGCGTTTCACGATTGTTGCCATCGAGATGTGAGGCGCGTTGCCGTCGACTACTCAGTGCGTTCCATCGTGACGCGGGTGCCTCGAGCAACATTCGCGCGCTGTGTCCGTGTGCCGTCACTCCAAATGATTTCAACATCCACGGGCCCGGCTCGATTCGCGAGGCCAAAGTGCGC
>JASGCF010000277.1 GCA_030054275.1 Limnohabitans sp.
GCCGCAGCAGCTGGGTTCGCAATCTTCGGCTTTGCAATCTTCGGCTTTGCAATCTTCGGCTTTGCAATCTGGAGGGTCGATTCGAGCTCAACCTGAGCAAGCGTCCACGCCAAAGCCCGCAGCGACGCTCCGCGATCTATGCGATCGACTCGAAGCGATGGCAGCGCGAAGCCCGAAGGATCAAGCGCTGATTTCGCAGATTGAAGTCGTCGAGTTCACGGGTGAGGCGGCGAAGGTTGCAGTTCGTGCGGACGATGGAACTGGACGCTATCTCGCGACCAATCCTGATCCCATTCGCACAGTGATCTCGCGTGCAGCAGGGCGACCAGTTCGCATGACGCTGGAGGTGCGCGGTGGAGAGACGCGCGTCGCGATTCCGAAGGCCACCGCGATCGATGATCCAAGCGTGCGCGCAGATCCGCTGGTGCGGCGCGCAGCCGAGTTGCTTGACGCGACGATCGTGGCCATCACACCGCGGCTCAGTTTGGAAGGCGTGGGTGACGGTTCGGGCGACGGTTCGGGCGACGGTTCGGGCGACGGCGCGGGGGACGGTTCGAATCGTCCCAGTGATGTGGTGGGATCAGGCGGCGGGTTCGGTCCGCTGGCAAGCGACGATGATGCGGACTTCGAGAATCGCTACGGTGCGTAAGCGTGTGGCTAGACACTGCGTTCATTGCATCGCACGCAGTGCGCGCAACGAACTTTGGAAGAGGAGCCTCTGATGTTTGATAAGTTGAAGGCAGCCACGCAGATGGCTGGAATGCTGAAGGATTTGCCGAAACTTCAGGCGAAAATGGAAGAAGTGCGCGCTCGATTGGCAACAACGCGCGTCGAGGGCTCGTCCGGCGGCGGCGCTGTCAAAGCTGTTGCTTTCTGCGACATTCGCATCGATACCGTCACGCTTGAGCCATCAACCTTTCGCGGTCTTGCGAGTGGTTCTTCCGCAGATCAGTCGTACGCCAATCGGCTCATTGCTGAGGCAGTCAACGACGCACTCACACGGGCCCGCGCCCGATTGGCAGAAGAACTGCAGCGCGCAGCGACCGAGAGCGGCATTGACCTTCCACCATCCATTCTTGAGCGACTGACCTGACGCCTGTTTCGCTTCACGCGCTTCGAGCGCAGAACCTCCCGCCGCGCAGAATGTTGAGGTTGCATGTCCAACGCCGCATATCCCGAAAGTGTGCGCAGATTGATCGACTCGTTTGCTGCGATGCCTGGCATTGGTCGTCGAAGCGCGGAGCGACTTGCATTTCATGTGCTTCGTCAATCGCCTGCTGAGGCGTTGGAGTTGGCGCGCGCCGTTGAAGAAGTGAAGCGCAAGGTCAAGCACTGTTCGGTGTGTTGGAGTTTGGCAGACAACGATCCGTGTCCCATCTGCGCCGACCCGAAGCGCGATGCATCGACGGTGCTTGTGGTCGAGCAGCCGAAAGATCTGCTCGTCATGGAGAAAACTGGCCTGTTTCGCGGCGTGTACCATGTGCTTCTTGGACGACTCGATCCGCTCGGTGGAGTTGGGCCAGAAGCGATCACCCTCGACGGATTGATCGCTCGATTGGAGAAACCAGAGCGAAATGCTCGGCAGATTGCGGTGTCTGAGATCATCCTTGGGCTCAACCCAGATCTTGAGGGAGATACAACGGCGCTGTGGATCGCGCGTGAAGCGGGAGAACGCGGCGTTCGCTCGACGCGACTCGCACGCGGGCTGCCTGCCGGTTCGCAACTTGAGTTCGCAAACCCTGCGGTGCTTGGCGACGCGCTCAAGGGACGAACAAGTTTGTGAGACGGTTGGTCGATGCTGCGAAGATCACACGCGGCGCGACAAATTCCGTGCCAGAACGGTGGAAATTCCTCGCAATTCCCGAAATTGGTGGAGCGTCGCTCGCCTTCTCTTGCCAAGCCACCGATAGCATCAGGCCCGAACGAGAAGTGTCGGGTTTGGAAGTGTCGGGTTTGGAAGTGTCGGGTTTGCGGAGGATTCGCAACAGATGTCAGGAATGCGCTTCGAGACATCTCAGGGCATGAAACTTGGGCAGACACTGTCGCCCAAACTCATCCAGTCTGCAGAAATCCTGCAACTCAACGCCATGGAGTTGCAGGAACGACTTGAGCAAGAAGTCGAGAAGAATGTGGCGCTTGAGATCGTGATGCCGGGCGCGTCCGACGATGACGCGCGGCCGCAAGATGAACATCGCGAAGATTCGCCGCAGGGCGGAGGTGCGACAGAGTTTGAGCGCCTGCGTCGTCTTGAGCGGCAGTATGGCGATCAGTGGAATTCTGACGGTGATGGCCGTCGGCCTGTGCGCGACAATCGTGAGCGCGATCCGAAGATGGATGCGATGGCGAATACGCCGTCGCGCGGCAGAAGTCTTGTCGAAGTACTCACTGAGCAATGGAACTTCGCCGAAGTGCACGATCCTTCGATCCGTGTCGCTGGTGCGCGGCTCATCGAGTACATCGATGATGATGGCTTGTTGCAAACACCGCTTGAGACGATTCGCGAACAGAGCGCGCATCAAGGCGGATGTGATTGGTCGATCGACACGCTGCGTGCCGCGCTGACGCGTCTCCAGCACGAACTTGAGCCGCGCGGAATCGGCGCAACCAGTGTTCGCGAGGCGCTTCTGCTCGAGGCGCGCGGCTTTCTCGACGACGACACTGATCTCGATTCCGCAGAGATCTGGGGCGATGTGATCGAACTGTTAGAGCGTTACTACGACGATCTTCTCGGGAACAGAATCCCGAAAATCCGCGAGAAAACTGGCTGGGAAGCCGAGCGTTTGGACCGCGCGCGTGCGTATCTCAAGCGACTCGATCCAAATCCCGGACGCGAGCTTGTTCCACCTGAGCAGAGTGTGATCATTCCCGATGTGGTTGTGGAATACGATCCAGAATCTGGTGAGTACACAGCGCGCTTGGCCGACGAGTTGGTGCCGCGTATACGAGTTTCACCTGATTACGAAGCGATGGTGAAAGAGATCGCCAACGACACCAAGGCGCGCAATTTTGTTCTTGAGAGCATTCGCGCCGCGAGGTCCATCATTGAGGCGATTGAACAGCGGAATACCACACTGATGCGCGTTGTTCGTGTGGTTCTTGCGCGTCAGCGCGAGTGGTTTGAGCAGGGACCTCAGCATCTCAAGCCGATGCCCATGGTGGATGTCGCTGACATGCTTGGAATTCATGTCGCGACCGTGTCACGCGCGGTGAGTGAGAAGTGGATGCAAACTCCGCGCGGGTTGGTTGCGCTTCGAACCTTCTTCTCGCTTGGCACTGAAAATGCATCCGGTGAAGAAGTCTCTTGGAATGCTGTCAAAGCGCTGGTGCAGGAAGTCGTGGATGGCGAGGACAAGTCGAGGCCGCTCTCTGATAGTGCTATTGCGGACGAATTGAAGAAGCGGGGCGTGACGATCGCGCGACGCACCGTCGTCAAATACCGCGAACAACTCGGCATTTTGGCCGGTCAGTTCCGCCGCCAACACTGATCAACTTGATGAGTTCGCAGCAATCGTTATGCGCGTAAGACTCGACGCAGGAAGCCACGCAGAGGTTCCGTCGCCGAAAGAAACGAAAGTCCAACCTGGTCGTTCTTCGAGAATGCGGCACTCTGCACCAGCCGGAAGTGGCTCTGCGTACGCGGGCTCAAATCCGGCTCCATTCCCTTGACGCGCCACAGCAGCGTTCGTCAATACGGCGCGATTCGACCATCGCACGACAAGTTGATCGAGTGCGAGACTTGTGATCAACATGGCAGCAAGTCCAAGCGCGCAGACCGAGAGCATCAGCGACGCACGGGCTGAGGATGCACTGTGAACAGAAGGATTTGCTTCCGCGTGCGCCAAGAGGTGTGCTGTTGCGTGTGCTGTGGAGTCCTCGAGCGCGCGTTGGACGGCGCGATGCAATCGCCACACAAAAATTCCGCAGCCGACGGACCAAAGTGTGAGACCAAGTGTGACGCGGATCGATGTAGGGATGAGGGTCGTGTATTCGCGGAACGAATCAAGAAGTGTCGGTGCGGGTGGTTGTGGAAGTTTTTCCAACGCGCGGACTGCTTCGTTGAGGTTCTGTTGCGCGGCCATGTATTGAGGCGAAAGGAGCAAGGCGCGTCGGTATGCCGCGATGGCGCCTGGTGCGTCGCCAGCCCGAAATCGGGCATTCCCGAGGTTCAAGTTCGTGGCTGGAGTATCAACGATCGCGCGAAGGGCGGCATATCCATCCGCTGCTGTACGAAACGCGTTGCGTCGAGAGGATGCGTCACTGGCGAGATCCATGCCTTGAGCAAACGCGGCGTCTGCGTCGGTTGCGATATGCGCGACTTCTGGCGTGCTCCGAGGCAGGAGCGCAGCAAGCGAAACAACCAGTGCCAACAAGAT
>JASGCF010000278.1 GCA_030054275.1 Limnohabitans sp.
CGGGCGCCCGTTGGGGGGATTTCGACCGTCACCATCACCAACGCGATCGAACGAGTCTTCGCGAGGTTTCGAGGGTCGGTGCGAATGTTGCCGAGGTTCGCCAACAGTTGCGCATAGGGCTGCGCTGTGATGGTCGAGTCTTTCATGCTGTCGCCGGTCTTGTTCAGGCCGTAAACAAGCCCGAGGCCCGTCAGGCGATTGCCTTCGTAGCCCTTCAGGCGCACGAACTCTTGTAAATCGCCGGCGCGTGCTGGCAGTGCGAGCAGCACCGACGCCATACAAGCGGCAAAAAGTGCCCAGAGGCGGATGAGCGATCGCGCGGAACCCGCCGAGCATGTACTTCGAAGTTCGGCAGGGATTGCGTGGATTGGCTGAAAAGACGGGCCTGTCGCGCGTCGCATGGGGTTGGACCTCCTGTCCACTCGACCAAAGGCAACAGCCGTGCCATGCCGGAGGCGTGTCGCACGGCACCGGCGCGCGTTGAAAGTACGGGTTGGGTGCGGGCCTCGTCCGAGCCGATAGCACCCCGCATGAACCACGGGAGTACCCACGCATGACCGTCACGGCCCTTCGCGAGAGTCCAAAGGCATGGCACGGGTGGACCGCACTTGTGCTTGCGTTCGCGGCAGCCGTCCTTTGGCTCTGTCAGTGGACCGGTACCGATGGCCCAAACACCGCCAGTGCGTGGGCTCAAACGGCCGTTGGCGACGGTTCGATTGCGCTCCTGTGGTGGGTTGCTGCGGCTGGGTTTGGATTCGCGCTCTCGCGCGGACTTCAGAAACAATCGCAGCCCCTCACGATCACGAACGACACGATCGCACTGGCACTTCCCATTGGTTCGGCAGCGCTGCTTGCGGTCGATCACTTTGTCGCACGCATCGGGCTTCCCATCAACATCGCTGCCATATCCGCATGGATCGTGATCGGCGTGGGTGCAATGTTGTGTTTTTGGCTTGTGCGTACAAGCGACATTCAACTCGCAACCTCACGGGTCGATGGAATCTCGCAGCCCGTCGCGAGATGGACGGTTGCGATGGCGCTTGGTGCGTGCCTCGCGCTTCTCTTCGTTGCAGCGAGCGCTGCTCCGGGCTGGCTTTGGTCAAGCGAATTCGGCGGCTACGACGCACAGAGTTACCACTTGGTCCTCGCGAGAATTTGGGCATTCGGTGGACAACCAGCAGGCGCCGTTGCAGGCAATGTGTACTCGGCGCTCCCCTCGTTCGTAGAGTGCACCTTCTCGCGACTCATGCTCATTCGCGGCGATCATCTGCACGGCGCGATCGTGTGTCAGTGGTGGGCAGCGTTCGCGACCCTCGCAACTGCATGGACCGTGTGGCGACTTGCGACGACTCTCAGCGGCGCTCTTGGTGGGATCGTGGCCGGACTTGTCACGCTGGCAACGCCGTGGATCGTCGTGGTCGGAACGCTGGCCTACAACGACATTGTTCCCTGCCTCTTTTTCGCAGGCGGCTGGCTTGTGCTCTTGACGCACGCGGAACGGGGTACGAAGCCAAGGCTCGCAGTGACAGCGGTCTTGAGTTTGCTTGCAGCGAGTGCGATCGGAGCGAAACCGACGGCAGCGTTCATGATGGCACTCCCGCTTCTTGCCATGGTGCTATTCCACTCGGGCTTCGGCGCGATTGTTCGTGCTCCGATCACACTCATGGTTGGTGTGGGTGTGATCGCAGGCGTCTTACTGCCGTGGTTCGTGCGAAACGAATTGGCCTACGGAAATCCTGTGTTTCCCTTCGCAGCACAGATCTTCGGGAATGGACCATGGAGTGCAGAGCAATTCGAACTCTTCTCGAACGCGCACAGCGCCTCGGGCACGCTTGTATCTCGCGTTGCAGCGCTTGTCCCCGCGTGGCTTCTTCATGGCGTCGGCGAGGCTCGGTCCCCAGCAGAGCCATGGTTCCCGCAATGGGGACTGCTACCAATCGCTGGACTGGTGGGACTGGGAGTGAGTTCGAGATCCACACCCGCACGCAGTGCGCTGATTGCTCTTGCGTTGATGGTGTGTGCGTGGCTCTTTCTGACGCATCTTCAAAGCAGATTTTTGCTTCCAACCGCCGTACCACTTGCTGTTGGATGCGCCATGCTGGTGCAGTGGGCGCAGCGATTCGCGCAGCCAATCGCCACAATCACCGGGGCGTCTCTCGTCGCATGTACGGTTGCGCTGCTCTTTCGTCTGTATGCGCTTGAGCCAAACAAACCGTTGCCCCTCGACGCTGGGAAGTTGCACGCACCATCCCTTGCGATCGGCGTACTTCCGCAACTGACGGGCGAAGCCGTTGCCCGCGCGCTTGAGCAGGCAGACGACGCAACGCGCCAGCAACTTCTTTCTGTCGTAACAACTCCGGTTGCGCTGAATGTCTTACTCCCACAGGAAGCGCGCATCATCGGCATCGGCTTTGCGACACCGTTCTATGTGCTGCGTCCGATGACAACAACGACCGTGTGGGATCGCGGGGATTTCGATCGTGTTGCAGAAGCGAATGCGGGTACGCCCTCGTCGTGGGGCGCGCGACTGACTGAACTCGGATACACGCACGCACTCATCGATCCGACGATGCTGTCGAATTGGACATCCAAGGGATGGCTGAATCCACAACTGGCGCAAGGCAGTTGGTTCGAGCCTTTCATGCGGGCAAATCGGTTGGTTCTGAAAACCTCAGAGGGGCGACTGCTGGTCGAACTCACGCCAAGTACCAGTGAAACAAGCCCTACACCCACAGACCCGAATCTCAGCGTGCCCCCGCTCCTGCGCCGCGACTAGGCTCTTTCGGCATCGGCGGAAGTTCCGCCGGTTTCGGAACAACCACGGGCTCGCGACGCTTGAACTCATCGCGCACGCTTTCAGCGCCGGTTGTGTAGGCGGTCTTGATGTCGCGATCGAATCGCTCGCGAAGTGCGAAGTACGCAATGCCGATTCCAAGCGAAGTGAGAAGCCCGAGCACCGTTGCCGCAAAGAGTAGACGATTGACCGACTCCAACTTGCGCACTCGTGTCACAAGCCCGCGGTCGATGTTGGTGCATGCGCTACTTGCCATGCCGTCCGCACGAGCAATCGGCGCACTTGCCTGTGCGACTGCTGCCTGTGCGACTGGCGCCGGACGCACCGGAACAGGCGACTTGAAAGTTGTCTGTGATGGAGCGGGTGCTGGTATCTGGGCGGGCGTCTGTTGGGGCGTCGCGCCATGTTCGTTCGTCGAAACGCTTCCAAGCGCGATCAGTGCCAAACCACCAGCAACAGTGCCATCGGTGACAAATGCACTCAAATCTGCGCGAGCACCCTCTGGAACAACCACTGCCTCGACGGGCGGCAAGCCCAGTGCGTTGCGATCTGGTGACGCATCTGTGGACGCACCGCAGGTGATGCATGCGCTGTCTTCCGGCTGCACCGGCGCCTGACAGGCGTGACAACGACCAAAGATGTGAGCGAGCCCCTGCACATGACGAACGAGCGTCCAATACTGCCCTGTGGTTGGCCCGCGCACCACAGCGTCTTTGGAAACCTCCCCGCTTCGAATCGCCTGTCGAAGCGACTCCAAAGAAAACCCGACGAAGTGCGGGCGACGGCTGTCTCGCACAAACCAAGGCCCCATTTCGTTGCGCGTGGCACGAAGGCTCCACGCGTCGAAACGGCCGCCGCAGGTGCGACATTGCACAAGGGACGGACCAGACTTCGGCTGTTTCTCGCCGCAATAGGGACAAAGGATGTGTGATGCGTCGCTCACAGGAGCAAGATACCTCAGTACAGTGGCCTCCACAGAGATACGGCAGTCATGCAGCAAAGTGCACAGTCTTCTTCTCATTTTTTTCAGCGCGCAAGTGTTGTCGTGTTGTTTGCGATCTCGGCATGCGATTCAACGCCTCGTGGGGTGACGACGAACATCGCGAAGGGCGAGGCGACAACCGCCACCGCAAACACGAGCATAGAAAATCCGACTACAGCAAAAACAAGTACAGGCGCAAGTGACGGACGCGTTTCATCTTCGGCGCTGGTTGCGTTGGTCGATGGAAAGTCGCTGCATTTCAGCCAGATTCGCGCGGATCTCATCGAGTCCTCAGGTCAACAGGCAATGCGCGACGCCATCGTCGACACACGATTGGCCGAACGGTTGGCGACCGCGAATCTCTCGATCGGTCCCACAGAAATCGACCGCGAGCGTGCGCTCTTGGTGAAGTCCCTTTCAGACAACCCTGCGCGTGCAGAGGAATTACTGGCCGCCATCCGACTTCGTCAGGGCCTCGGTGAAGTGCGATTTCAGTCGCTTCTTCGACGCAACGCAGCACTTCGCGCCTTGGTTGCGCGCGAGGTGAAAGTGGATGAGGTTGGGGTTTCCAACGCGTTCGACATGCTGCAT
>JASGCF010000279.1 GCA_030054275.1 Limnohabitans sp.
ATCGCAGACGACAAGGTTCGGCAAACGGACGAGCAGTTTCGCAAGGCGGTTCGCCTTCTTGAGTCTGCGCCGCCGAAGCAAGGTCGCGAGTGGATCTTGGAACTCGTTCGTGCGGGCAAAATCGACACGGCAGTGAGTTACTTTGATGCGATGAACCCTGCAAAATCGGCTGCGCTGCTGAAGGCGTTCAAGGGCGAGGGTGAATCGAAGGTGGCAACGGATTTGCTTGAGCGTCTCCGAATGCTCGGTCTCGAGAGTGAGATCGGCACTGGAAGCACCGATGGCGCGAATTCTGCCGACAAACCCGTCAATTCTGCCCGCCCAGCAACCGTCGCGGGCCAGCAATCCGCAGGGCCCGTCTCGAACGGGGCTGTCGCGCTTCCAAGCCGAGATGCGGGCGGAAGTCGCAGCGGGGGCGCTGCGCCAGGCAGCAGAGCGGGCGCCTCGACCGACGGCGAACGGTGAGTCAAGCAAGTTGACGCAGTCCTCACAGGCCTCGCAAGAGTCGCGGCGCGATCTGCGCAGCCGAACTCGGCGGGCACGAGAGGATGAGCGCACGATCGAAGCGAGGCGTGATGACTCGGCCAGTGGACTGCCATCGCTGACCAGTGGATCACGCGATATTCGTCAAGCGTCGCGTCGTGATTCCCGTGTCGATTCCCGTGTCGATTCCCGTGCTGAGTCTGCTGACGACTCTCAATTCGAATCGCAGTCTGATGCTCGTGACATTGGTACGAGCGTCGAATCGCGAGACGATGCGGCCGCGAGCGATCTTGGTGCTGTTTCCACAGGAAACACAGCAGAGTCGCTTGATACTTCAGCAAGTCTCAGCGGTGCGAGCTCCCGCGGTGATTCGGGTGAAGCGCCGACGCACGCAGACGGCAGCGTACAACTTGATCTTGACGCAGACTTCTTGGCGACGACGGGAATGGACGCTGCCGCGACAGCGGTTCAAGGCGCCTCTGCGCAGAACCCCGACTTCATGGATGGAGTTTCGAGCGCACAGCATCCTTCGATACTTGCCGCGAATGGTCCCTCATCGTCCGTGACCACAACGACAAACGCAGTGGACGGCGAAGCTGCGTCGACGGATACCGTCGCTGGTATCGCGTCGCCGTGGACTGCTCTCTCTGAAGATGGCACATCACTTTCGTCGCTCGCGTGGACTGCAGTTGATGAGGCACTGACGACGGCCGATGCAGCGGAAGCAGGCGGAAAAGCAGGGCAGTTGATCGACTCTCGGCGCACCGAAGCGCTGCATCGATCTCAGGCACATGTACACGCGGGTGCTGGCGCGGGAACGCACGACACAACTCGCGCAGCGCTTGAACAGTTGGAGCGAGCCTTCGCGACGACTGCACGCGCCATCGAACCTTCAACGACTTCGGGCGAGTATTCGGTGCGTCCTGCACAAGATGCCGTTGCTGGCCGGTTGAGTGAAGTCGAAGGCAACATCGCGCGCGCTCAAGTCGCGACCGCGTTGGAGTCCCAGTCTGTGCAAATCTCGATCGACGACGCCGTTGAGAACGCAGGTCGGTCGGGATCCGATGGCGACATCGAAGTTCGTACAGCGGGCGGCACAATGCACGCTTCGCACTTTGGTAGCGGGGCTTCTTCCACTTCGATCGGTGGAGTGAGTGGATCGCAAGGTCGCACCGATGTGGGTGACACTCTGTCGACCAATCTCATGAGTGCTCAGAGCGCGGGCACTGGCGCAAACGGTGGACTTGCGTCCGATCTCTCGCCCCGAGACGCGGAAACTCCGGCTGCAGCGCGTATGGCTGCGAAGGGCGCGAGTATTCTCGCGAACCAGCGTGGTGGCTCCATCACCATGCGCCTTGAGCCGCCCGCGCTTGGTCAACTTCGCATTGAGTTGCGCATCGCGCATGGCGCAGTGCACGCAGATTTCACGGCTGCGACCGCAGAGGCGCGCGTTCTGCTTGAAGCAAATCTCGGCATGCTTCGTGAGCGTCTTGAATCACAAGGGCTCTCGGTCGATCGCATCACAGTGCACGGTGGGAATCGAGCTGAATCGACAGTCGCGCAAGCATCACAGGCCGGAAATGACGGGCGTGCTGATGCAGAGACGCGCGATCGTGGCGGCGAGCGTTCATCGCACACACGACACGATGCTGCCGACGGCGAAAGTCGAGGTCGACGCGATGGCGAAGGTACCCGCGATGGTTCACGCAATGCAGCGCAGCATGGGGCGCGCGGTGATCGAGGATCTGATGCAACATCGCGACGCGGCGACCGCGACTTTGCGCAGATGTTCGGCGCGACGCTCGAAAATCGCCTTGAAACCAATGGAAATACGCGAGGCGCGGTGACGGCGGAGCCGTCGCGTGACGCAGGTTCAGTGCCGCGGAGCGGCAGGAAGGTTCTTCAATGAGCGCAATCAACGCATTGACTGGTGGCGCAACTGCCACGGCGGGCAGCAACCGATTCACAGATCTCTCAAGTGAAGAGTTCATCAAGATCATCTTCACAGAGTTGCAGAACCAAGATCCGTTCAAGCCGAATGATTCTGGAGCGCTCCTTGAGCAACTCGATTCGATTCGTTCGATCGAAAGCGATATCCAGTTGGGTGATCAGTTGCGCGACATCGTGTTTCAAAATCAACTCGCAGGTGCCGGAAACTTGATTGGGAAACGCGTCGCGGGTCTCACAGCAGACTCTGAGCGCGTCGGTGGCGTTGTGAAGAGCGTCGCGCGAAACGGTGAAGAAATCGCGTTGGTGCTTGACAACGGATGGGTGCTGCCGATTCAGAATGTTGAGTACATCGATCAGCAGCCAGCCCCGAATACGCCGAGCGGTGGCACTGGCAGCACTGGCAGCACTGGCGGCCAAAACCCACCGAGTGCTCCAGTCGCACAGCCGAATCAAGTGATTTCTGGCTGGGGCGCGAGCGGCAGCGGTACCAACAACGCAGATCTGAACGGCGATGGAAAGATCGATGCGACGGACCTTGCGTTGTCGCTCGGTTCCTAGCGCGTCGCGCGGGCACGCATGTTGCTTTCCTCGGGACAGACACGCCATGACGATCGATCCTCGGCAACTTCTGCGTCGACTTGAGCCTGCAGTGCGCCCAACAGGGGCATCTGCGGCTCGCGGACGCGCATCTGTTGCCGATGCGACAGATGGCGGCGGCTTTCTGGAGCTCCTGAGTTTGGCGCGCGATGGCGAACTCGAGAGTTCGCGCACGCTCGAACTTGCAGACGGTGCAACCTTGGAGCCAGCGACGCTCGCGCAGATCGGTCGCGCGCTTGACCTCGCGGAAGCGCGGGGATCACAGCGTGCGGTTGTCGTTGCGGAAGGCCGCATGTTTCTCGCTGAAGTTTCTGCGCGTCGCCTTGAAAGGCTTGAAACGCGCGATGAGTTTGTGTTTGAAGAAGTTGACGCTGCGATTGCGATCCGCGGCGAATCAGCGACCTTTGCGCAGCGGCCGATGGGTCCGCGTGCGCTTCCACCCCGCGAGATCGCAGAGCAGTTTGAGCATTTATCCGTTGACGCGACGCGTTTCCAACGCGCAAGCGCATGACCTCAATTTCTGAGGTTCATTCACGAGGAGCACAGTTATGGCAAGTACAACCGCACTCTTCACCGGCCTCTCGGGACTCATCTCGAACTCACGCCGCCTCGATGTCATCGGTAACAACATTTCGAATGTGAACACGACCGCGTTCAAGTCGAACCGCATGCAGTTCACGCCGACATTCAGTCGCAACTTCTCGCTCGGCACAGCGCCTGGCGATTCGACCGGCGGTACGAATCCGGGTCAGATTGGTCTTGGTGTGACCGTTGCGGGTACGCAGCGCAACTTCAACAACGGCGCGATCGGCGCGACGGGCGTCGCCACCGATGTCGCGATCGAAGGCGACGGCTTCTTCATCGTCGATGTTGCTGGCACGCGGCACTTCACCCGCGCAGGCAACTTCGTCCGCAATCCGAGCAACGAACTCGTGTCGCAGTCGGGCGCACGCGTCATGGGTTTCGGTGTGGATGATCAATTCAATGTGATCGAGGGCGATCTTGTTCCGCTCTCGGTACCGGTTGGAACGCTTACGCTCGCGGAGGCGAGCCGCAATGTGATTTTCAACGGCAATCTCAATGCGTCGGGATCGGTCGGGACGACTGGCTCGGTACACACGGGTCGCGCGTGGTTTACAGACGCGGCGATGACCACGCCGGTCACGGCGGCTACGAATCTCACGACAACTGATATTTACATGTCGGACGGCGCAGGCGGCTCTGTGCTTGCATTCGACTCAAGCGTGAATCCAAAGACGATCACGATTTCGGGCGTCGAGAAGGGCGGCAAGGATCTTGGCACGAAGACTTTCGCGTTC
>JASGCF010000280.1 GCA_030054275.1 Limnohabitans sp.
TCATCGCAGCGCTTCATGAGCACAAGGCTGTGCTCGATCCGTGCAAGCGCCTTCAAAACGAAGGCTTCGATGTCACCTTCCTCGAGCCACCAGCGGACGGGGTGATCACACGCGCGATGGTCGCTGAAGCGATGCGCGACGACACCATTCTTGTGTCGATCATGTGGGCGAACAACGAAATCGGCACCATCAACGAAGTGCCCGAGATCGGTGCGTTGTGCCACGAGCGCGGCGTGATTTTCCACACCGATGCCACGCAATGGGTTGGCAAGATGCCAACCGATGTTGAGCGCGATCACATCGATCTGATGTCGTGGTCCGGCCACAAGATGTACGGACCAAAGGGAGTTGGCGCGTTGTATGTGCGCCGTCGCAACCCACGCGTGCGGCTTGAAGCGATCCAAGATGGCGGCGGACATGAGCGTGGTATGCGCTCTGGCACGCTGAATGTCACGGGAATTGTCGGTTTCGGGAAGGCCTGTGAACTGGCGATGCACGAAATGGACACCGAGCGTGAGCGGCTGCTTTCGCTGCGCCGCAAACTCGAGACGGAACTTGCTGCGCGCCTTGAAGTGGTGCAAGTCAATGGCCATGCGGACCGTCGCTTGCCGCACATTCTCAACATCAGTTTCGGCTATGTCGAAGGCGAATCGCTTTTGATGGGCATCAAGGATATTGCCTGCTCCTCTGGTTCTGCGTGCACGAGCGCGAGTTTGGAACCGAGTTATGTGCTGAAGAGTTTGGGTGTCGGCGACGAGTTGGCGCACTCGAGCCTGCGGCTTTCACTTGGTCGCTGGTCGACCGAAGAGGAAGTCGATTACGCGATCGCTGGCATCGTGAAAGCAGTCAATCACCTTCGCACCATGAGCCCGCTCTGGGATCTCTACAAGGAAGGGATTGATGTGAGCAAGATTGAGTGGCAAACGCACTGAATCTCACGGATCCGGCGAAGTACTCCCCAGATCCTGATCGAGAGTATTGAACGAGCGCGGCGACCAATGTGCCGCATCCTGCATCAAGTCATTCCGCGCACAAGCGCGTCAAGAAAGGGATACACACCATGGCCTACAGCGACAAGGTCATCGACCATTACCAGCATCCACGCAATGTCGGAAGTTTCGGCACATCCAAAGAGGTTGCCACGCGCAAGGATGTTGGCGTTGGCATCGTTGGCGCACCCGAGTGCGGCGATGTCATGCAACTTCAAATCAGAGTCAACGAGCAAGGCGTGATCGAAGACGCGAAGTTCAAGTGCTTCGGTTGCGGTTCAGCCATTGCTTCAAGTTCCCTCGCGACCGAGTGGATCAAAGGCAAGACGGTCGATGAAGCACTGGCGATCAAGAACACGCAAATCGTCGAGGAGTTGAGCCTGCCGCCAGTCAAGATTCACTGCTCTGTGCTTGCGGAAGATTCGATTCGCAGCGCCATCGCCGATTTCAAGAAGAAGAACGGTGCTGCTGTGGAAGCGGCCGCCGCTGTCCCAACGCACTAACCGGCTCACCCCGGACTGAAATTTGGAAGGTATTGCACCATGCCAGTCACCGTCACCGAAACAGCAGCCCGTCGTATTGATCAGATCATCCAAGAGCACGGCTTTGACGCGGGCACGATGAAGCTTCGCGTTGGAGTGAAGGGCGGCGGATGCTCTGGCTTCAACTACACGCTCGACCTCACCGAAGTGCAGAAGGACTCCGATGAGACATGGAGCTTCACCTACAACCGTGCGCCGCGCGTGTCCGCTGCTGAACTGGGCGCGGACACTCATGCCGAGTCTGCGGGTGGCGGTAGCGCAACCGCGACCGCAACGGCAACGGACGACACCTTCACGGTGACCATCGTCTGTGACCCGAAGAGCTACCTCTACCTGAACGGCACCACGATCGACTACAAGGACGAGATCATGGGTTCTGGGTTTGTCTTTAACAACCCGAATGCGAATTCGACCTGTGGCTGCGGTTCCAGTTTCAGCGCGTGAGCACCTTGGTGTGTGTCGAAGGATGCGTCCACGCCCTCTGTTGGAATCAGGCCCGATGCGTCGGGGCTCAGAGCGGCATTCCGTGCCGTTTCCTACAGCGCGTTTCGCGCACTTGTGCACCCACGCGGGTTCCCGTACACTCGTCTTCTCAGCCGGTAGGAAGGCTGTGATCACAGGTCCCGTGCGCTCCGCATGCGTGAGCGCTTTTCGAAGGAAGATCGATGCGTAAGACGGTTGCCTTCTCGTCGCTCCAAGCGCTTGTTCTCCCAGCAGCAGTGCTTGCTGGTTCGCTCGCGGTTTCACTCACGCTCGGCGGTTGCGCTGGCAGCCAACCAACCAAGGTGGCTGGCACGAATCACCTGCCAGACAACTGGCTCACGCTCTCCGATAGCGACGATCGCGTTCGCGCGCTGCCTGAACCGACGCGTGAGTACCTCAAGCGTGTGAAGGAAAACATGGCCGCCGAGCGCGACAGCGCTTCGCACAAGTTCAACGGCCGTTATTCCGACGCGCTCGTGAAGCAAATGTCTGATGCGAACGAAGCGGCGAACACCGCCTACCTCGTTTCGTCCCGCACGATCAATGGCAACCTCACTCCAGAGCTCTACGGCACCGCAGAGTCGCACGACGAGACCAATTGGCACTTCGCAGCGAATGCCAATCAGAACATGCGCTCGCTCGTTGATGACTGGGGCCGTTTCTGGCTCGCGGACAAGCCCTCGAGCTTGAGCCCGTATCCAATCACGACTACCGGCGGCCAGCCGTAAGTCGGTTGCTCAACACAATCATTGGCATTGCTCAACGCGGACGGGTCACCGTCCGCGTTGCTTTTTGCGACTTGTTGCGCTTTGCCAACACGACGCGGGATTCGCGCTCATTCGAGGGGGAATCGCAGAGCGGCGATGGTGCTTGGGCGGGTGTGGTGCATGCAGCTTGGTTGATGGAACGACACCACAGCGCGTGATGTGCGACTTGACGCACTGCTCGCGTAGCGAATGAGGGCTGAGACACATGGTCAAGACCGCGCAGAGCACTTACGCGCTGGCGCGCACCGGCATCCGCATGGCTGCGTGCACGAGGCGCGCCCAGTCTGGTGGAAGTGCGCTTGCTGCGACAGCGAGTCGAGCGTCTGCTTCGCGCGAAGTGCGCGAAACAAGCAGGCGCCTGCGATAGATGATGGAACTTGCTTCGAGGATCGCGATACTCAACGCGGCAAGCTCGCGTTCGCGTGCTGCACCATCGAGACGCGATGCTTCACATGCAAGCAGAGCCAACATGTACGCGTCGTCATTGGCGCCCCCCTCAAAGAAGAGGTTCGACGGGCATCCAGCCGCAGCCAGCGGACCCTGCTCAATCGCAGCGCGATCGGGAAGTAATCCGTCACGACGACGCGAGCGATCCATGACATGAGTCAGGATCGGGTCGGATTCGTCCGCGAGCGCACCCAGCATGCGCGCACACGCATCGTGTGAGGAAATGTGCAGTGTGTTGTGTGTCATATGAGGCTCATCAACTTCTCTTGAGCCGATCCCCGAAATCTTGCGTTGCGTGTTTGTGCGCAGATGTGCGGCGACGCACTTCTACGCTCCAAAGTCCTGTCTCTTTTCCACATTGTTGCTGTGCCAACATCTCCACGGATGTTGGTTAGCTTGGCTTCAATGCTCGCATCAGGCGAGCAATCTCGTCATCGAGTTCATCCTCTGTCGCGCCATCCTTGAGGAGCAGATCGACCACCGCTTGTCGAAAGCGAATCGACGCTGTGCGCACCATGCTGGCGCTTTGCCCACCCGTCACATGGAAGTTCGTCGCGAGATCCGCGTACGAAACTCCGTTCACGAAGTGACTCTCGAACATTTGCCAATGCGTCTCGAAGCCTTCCGCTGCGCAGCGCTCGCGTGCTGCGGTTGCTGCAGCGCGCACCATGGATGCTGCCCATAAACGGTCGAACTCTTCGACAGCCGTTTGCCCAGACGCAACGGGCGCATCGCTTGCATCGGTCGGTATCGGCTCTGCGCGCTCTGACTTTCGACGGCGAACTTCTTCTTGCAGATAGAAGAGAAATCCGTTGATCAACCAACGCCGCAGCGGAAGATTGCTCTCAAGCCATCGCTCAAAGTAGGCGGACTGCGCCAAGCGCGAAGCAAAGAAGCCGGAGACGAGATCGGTCGGCGTTCCAAGCATGCGAAAACTGGAACCGGCGACATAGTTGCCGAGTGGTTCGGTGTAGGTCGTCATCACATACGCGTTGATACGCGCGAGCCCTGCGGCTCCTTGACCAAGTTGCGCCACCAACCAGCCGCGTTGGGTCGCGGGAAAGGAGTCTCGCTTGCCCGCGGCGGTG
>JASGCF010000281.1 GCA_030054275.1 Limnohabitans sp.
AATGGCGAACTGTTGCGCACAAACACGCTTGATCAAGCAACGAAACACCCTCGTCTCGCGTAGCATCGCCTCCCTCGGCACACGGCCGAAGAATCCACTTTCGCGATCGCGTCCATGAACGACTCCAACGCAGCGGACCGCCCTCGTCGCACGCACCCAGACGACTCGAAACAGTCGACCGGAGCAGACGCTTCCATGGTGCCGTGGTGGCGTCGCGGAGCGGTTGGTTGGACACTTGACCTGTTCTCAAGCGTGAAGTTTGGCATCTGGCTGCTGGTCGCGCTGTTCATCTATTCATCGGTCGGTTCTGCGGGCATTGTCTATCCCGAAAGCGCGAACATCTTCAGTGCAGATGGATGGGCGCACGATCAGATTCGACAGTGGCGCGGATTGGAAATGACCGAGTTTGAATGGTTCCACTGGTGGCCATTCGATCTGATGATGATTCTGATCGCGCTGAATATCACGGTCACCACGATTCGGCGTATTCCGTTCAAGCCAGTGAACTACGGCGTTTGGATGATTCACACGGGCATCTTGGTGCTGATCGTCGGCTCGTTTGTGTACTTTGGAACGAAGGTCGAAGGCGATACTCCAGTTGCGCGTCGCAAGGTTGTGGCGACGCTCGCAGGGGTTGGGATAGACGGCGCAGCGCCAAGCGCAACCGTCGAGTTCATTGCTGCACCTGGCGCACGCGCCGTACTTGGCGAGGGCGACAACGCGGCGATGCTCGAAGTCACTTCGATCGATCCTTCGTGGGAACTCTTGACTGGCGAAGACAAAGGCAAGCGCACCTACAGCGTCACGGTTGCTGTGACGCGCGGCGACAAGCGATACCTGCGACAACTGCTTGTTGGATATCCGCAACTCACAGAGGACTTGATTTTTACGAAGGATGAGAAGCAGCCAGTCAAGCGCGCAATCAAGGAAATCGGCAAGCCGATTTTCGATGACGCCATGGCGATGCGCCTTGAGTACGAGCCGCAGTCGTGGTTCTACCTGCGCAACGAATTGGTGAAATCGTGGGCGCTGTATGTGCGCCAGCCAGGAACAAGCACATGGTTCGAGCGCCCGATCGAGGGACTGCCACTTTACAACGATTATGTCGGTGATCGCGACTTGGTGTACCACTCCGAGACAGCGGACGAAGTTCCCCTCTCACCGCTTGATATTGCAGTTCCCGCTGTTGATCCGAAGGACCCGTTTGCAGATGTCGCGTTTCGTGTGAACGGCTATCTGCGCTACGCGCCCTCGCGGAGTCAATTCTCGGAGGGGCCGCCGAATGGCGCGCTCAATCCGGTGGCGTTGGTCACGGTGATGAGCGATCGCGATCAACGCGCGCGATACACGCTGATCGCGCGTGATTCTGAGCGTGCAGCTGCGGACGGGGGACTCATTCGCTTGGTCGATCTCGCGCGCGAGGAAGAGTTTGCGCGGTACATGCGGCAACCAGCGATCGTGATTCGCATTCCAGAGAAGGGGATCGAAATTCGCGAAGAGATTCGCAATGTTGCTGCAATTGATCCCGAGACTCCGTTCGTTGAGATCAAGGGCTCTGAGATTGATGGAAAGCCTGCATACGCCTATCGCGTGATGAGTGTGCAAGACGGCGTTCCGCTTGGAAATGGCAAAGTTTCGGTTGCGACCCTCGAGGTTCGTACGCCAAAAGGTCTCTTCCGTCGCTGGGTGTTCGACGATGCGTCGCTCACGCGTGATGTGGTGCAGGCAGACGCGTCGGACGCGCACGGCGCTGCCAAATTGCAAGACGACGCAATGCAAACTTTCTACGAGCCAGGGAATGGACTTGCGCTTGTGGTGCTTGCGCACGGACCAGAGGAAGGGCGTGTGCGATTGGTCTCTGCAATCGGCAACTCGCCGTCTGCAATCGAGATCAAGAAGGGTGAAGAAGTCGCGCTTGCAGGCGGTTTGAAGTTGCAACTGCGCGATTTCCTCGTCCGCGCGTTCCTCGATGAGCGTCCGTTCATCGTGCCGCGTGAACAGCGCGAGCGCGACGCCATGGAAATGTTCTCGCAGGTGCTTGTGTCGGCGCCAAACTCGAAGGCTTCGTGGATTCCCTTCAACCGTTGGGTGTTTGACGGTCCAGAGCGTGTCTTGCGAAGAACTCCCTTTGAACCGCGCCTCGTGCGCCTTTCAGACGGTCGCGAAGTTGAAGTGTTGTTCTCGCGACAGCGTTTGCCGCTCGAAACTGATGTTTCGCTTGAGCAATTTGTGCTGACATCGCATGTCGGCGGCTTCACGGGCGCAATGGGAACCATCCGCGACTACACCAGTGAACTGAGATTCCGTGATGGTGGTACGCAAGGCGCGTGGAGTGCACCGGTTCGGGTGAGCGTGAACGATCCGGTCGAGCACGACGGACTCTGGTACTTCCAAGCGCAGTGGGATCCTCCAGACGACACGCCGCCAGATGGTCAACGCGCCAGCGCAGGCCTCAACTACACGGTGCTTGGCGTTGGAAACCGGAACGGCGTGTACACGCAACTTCTGGGTTGCGTGATCGCGGTTGCAGGCATGCTGTACGCGTTCTATGTGAAACCAGTGATCAAGCGTCGAAAGCAGGCTGAAGTACTCGCGGGTTTGGCTCAGTCGCAGCGAGGAAAGAAAGGACCGTCGAACGCATGAAGTGCATCACGATGCATCGTTTGTTGGCCGCGCGGGTTTGGCTTCTCATGCTCTGCGCCTGTGGTGCTTTCTTCGTCGGCTTCGCTGCATGGGCGCAAAATGGCGCATCATCAGCAAGTGCGTCAGCCGTGCCGTTCGCGCAAGCCGTTGATCTTGAGCCATTGGCAACGCTTGCTGTGCAAAGCGACGGCCGGTTGAAGAGCTTCTCGAGTTTTGCCAGTGAAACCATGTCCTTTGTCTCCGGCCCGAAGAAAATCGGCGACCAAGACGCGCTCTTCACCTATCTCGACATGCTGTTTCGGCCTGATGCGTATCGCCAAGCCGATGTCATCTATGTGAAGGGGGCTGGTCCGCGCAAGCGCATCGCAGATGCACTCTTGTCGACGGCGACGGATGAATCCCGTGCGAAACTCGAGGCTTCGATGCAAGCCTTCGCGAAGACGGGCCTGATTTCCGAGGCGAACATTCTCAACAAAGAAGTCGTCAAGGTCTTGCGTGAAATGCGGGGCGATCTCATTCGCACAGAGAAGGTCGTGCGTGCCATCGACTCTGCAATCACCGTGAAAGACCCACGGTTTTTGCTCTCGAAATTGCGCATGGTTCCGAGAGGCGACGGTGATCAAGCCAAACAATGGCACGGCATCGCAGAGGTGATGTTTGCCGAAGGAAAAGAACCCGTGCCGGGGGCGATGCTTTTGCTTGCAGAACGCGAGGCACCGCCTGAAGACATTTCGCCAGAGCAATCTGCGCGCATTGGTGATGCGTGGCGGCAACTCGTGATGTCGTGGCTCAAGGGTGATGCGCCGGCTGCGAATCAAGCGATTCTTGCGCTTTCAACCGAACTTCCAGCGCTCGATCCGACGCACTACCCAGACCGTACCAAACTCTGGTGGGAACACTGGTATTTCGAGAACGATCACATGACACGGGTGTGGCTCGTGTACATGGCTGCATCGATTTTCCTCTTGCTTGGTTTCGTCTGGAAATGGCCTCGCGCACGATGGATCGGCTTTGCGATCTTTGCGCTTGCTGTGCTGCTGCATACCGCTGCGGTGGGCTTGCGTTGGTACATCGCGGGTCGGTGGCCGAACTCCAACATGTTCGAGGCTGTGACCACGGCTGCGTGGATGGGGGCAGTCTGTGCGATTGCGATTGAATGGTGGGTGCGTCGAACCGCGATGTTCAGTTTGTTTGCGCTGGGCGCAGCTGTCTCTGCGATGGTTGCGATGATGGCGGCACACTTCTTGCCAGTGCAACTGAACCCAGCGATCTCAAACATGATGCCGGTGTTGCATGATGTGTGGCTCTACATTCACACGAATGTCATCATCTTCAGTTATGTCTTGATCTTCATGGCCGCGGTGAGCGCTGCGATGTACATCGTGCATCGTTGGCTTGGCGGCACTGCAGAGTTCGCGCGCGTGGGCGGGGCTGCGAGTTTGATCGTCGCTGGCCCGCATGGCGAGGAGCGAATGGTTCGCGGCCGAGCTGGCTTCGGTGAGATTCTCGACGGCACCACGATGGTGCTCATGGAGATCTCGTTCGTTCTGCTTTGGGCGGGGATCGTGATGGGCGCGATTTGGGCCGATCACTCATGGGGCAGACCGTGGGGTTGGGATCCGAAGGAAGTCTTCGCGCTGAACACCTTCATCGTGT
>JASGCF010000282.1 GCA_030054275.1 Limnohabitans sp.
TGTTGAGAGGTTTCGTGTTGAGAGGTTTCGTGTTGAGAGGTTTCGTGTCGCCCAAGGATGCATTCGCCGGACTCGCGAGTCCGGCGATCATCACGATTGCCCTCTTGCTTGTTGTTTCGCAAGGAGTCATTGAAACTGGACTCACGCAGTGGGTTGGGCCAGCGCTGTTCGATATCGCTCCATGCGGTTACCGATTCTCTGATGACATGAAGATCGGTATCCCACTCGGGCTTCTCACTGTTGTCGTTGCGGTGCTCGCGATCTCTTTCCTCACCCATGCTGCATGAGTCATCCCCGAATGGCTGACGCAATACTTTCCATCATGCTCCGGTCGGTCGCAAAGGCAGCCCTCGCCACGCGATTCGTACACACATCGACCAACCTTGACGGAGTTTCCAAAGAAGACAAGAGCCCCGTCACCATCGCAGATTGGGCAAGTCAGGCCGTGGTGTCGCTCGAACTTGTGCGCGCCGGACATGAAGCGATTCCGCTTGTCGGCGAAGAAGAAGCCGCGACGCTGCGCGCCCCTGAGAGCGCCGCGTTGCGGACACGCGTGGTCGAAGCGGTCGGACGCGCACTTGGACCAATCACTGAGGAGGCCGTCCTTGCCGCCATCGATCGCGGACGAGCGATGCCTTGTGAACGGTTCTTCACGCTTGATCCGGTCGATGGCACGAAGGGCTTCCTGCGCCGACAGCAGTACGCGATCTCGCTTGCGCTCATCGAACAGGGTCAAGTGGTGGCCGGAGTGGTGGGCTGTCCAAATCTCCCGGCCACCGGGACAAACTACGACGAAGCTGATGCGCTTGGCACACTCGCGTGGGCAACGCGCGGTGGCGGTGCGTTTGGTTGCGCAGGCGACCAGATCGCGAGCGCGCAGCGGCTTTCGATCGCGCCATGGCGGGCGGGCTCGCCTGTCCGCGCGTGCGAATCGGTTGAAAGCGGGCACTCGAAGCAGGACCTCTCCGCTGAACTCTTGGCGGAACTCGGTAGCTCTGGCACACCTGCCCGGCTCGACAGCCAGTCGAAGTATGTGGTTGTTGCACGCGGCGGTGCCGACGCGTATCTGCGCCTGCCCACCAAGAAGGACTATCGCGAGAAGATCTGGGATCACGCCGCGGGCGCACTGGTCGCGATGGAGGCTGGTGCGCGGGTTTGCGATGTCGACGGCAAGCCGCTTGACTTCGGCCACGGTCGTGAACTCACGGCGAACCGCGGAGTTTTTGCAGGACATCCCGAAGCGGTGGCGCTGCTTGTCGATGCATTCCGCCGCCGCGGACTCTGAGGAAGTCTCAGCGGGCAGAGCACTCGCGTGCGCTACTGGACGATGCCGCGCGCGCGAAGTTGCTCGATCAGTCCCGACGCGGCTGCGTCCGGGGTCAGTCGGTGCGATTCGATGAGAATCTCGGGCTGCTCGGGCCTCTCGTAGGGCTGATGAATGCCAGTGAAGTCTTTGATCTCGCCCGCGCGCGCCTTCTTGTAGAGCCCCTTCGGGTCGCGCGACTCGGCCACCTCCAGCGGAACATCCACAAACACCTCAAGGAACGGGATCTGCCACTCGTCGTGCATTGCGCGTACCGCTGCACGATCGGCACGGAACGGGCTCACGAGACTTGCGAGCACGATCACCCCTGCGTCCGCGAGAATCCTGCAGACTTCCCCGGTGCGCCTCACATTCTCGCAGCGATCCTCTGCTGAAAATCCAAGGTTCCGGTTGAGGCCATGGCGAAGATTGTCCCCGTCGACCCGATAGCAAAGCCGCCCTGCCCCCACGAGCAGCGATTCGACAGCAACTGTGATGGTGCTCTTGCCCGAGCCTGAGAGGCCCGTGAACCAAATGGTGGCACCGCGTTGACCGAGAAGTCGCTCTCGATCGACTCGCACGACCGTTCCGCCGTGCCACACCACATTGGTTGCCTGTTGCTTCAAAGGTTCCCTCGCTTTGCGTGGTCTATCGTCCGATGACCGATACCCTATCGGCCCATCGGAATTCGCACATGGAAGAAACGAGACTTACACATCTCAGGGAACTCGAGGCGGAGAGCATCCAGATCTTCCGCGAAGTGGTCGCGAGTTTCGAGAAGCCGGTCATGCTCTACTCGATCGGCAAAGACTCGGCGGTGCTCCTGCACCTTGCCATGAAGGCTTTCTACCCGGCGAAGCCGCCCTTCCCTCTGCTGCACGTCGATACGACGTGGAAGTTCAAGGAGATGTACAAACTTCGCGACGAGTATGTCGCAAAGGAGCTCGGCCTTGACCTGATCGTCTACACGAATCAGGAGGGCCTGAAAGCCGGCGTCAATCCGATCACCCACGGATCACGCAAGCACACCGACATCATGAAGACGCAAGCGCTGAAACAGGCGCTCGACAAGTATGGCTTCGACGCAGCCTTCGGCGGCGCGCGTCGCGACGAGGAGAAGTCGCGCGCGAAGGAGCGCGTCTTCAGTTTTCGTGATCGACAGCACCGTTGGGATCCGCGCAACCAGCGCCCCGAACTTTGGAACATCTACAACACCGAGGTCAACCGTTCTCCTGGGCAACTAGGCGAGTCGATTCGCGTGTTTCCGCTGTCGAACTGGACCGAACTCGACATCTGGCAGTACATCTGGCTTGAGAACATCCGCATCGTGCCGCTCTACTTCGGCGCGGTGCGGCCCGTGGTGTACCGTCACGGCGTCCCCATCATGATCGATGACGACCGCCTGCCGCTCGAGCCGGGCGAACAGCCGCAGATGAAGATGATCCGCTTCCGCACGCTTGGCTGCTATCCGCTCTCGGGTGCGATCGAATCACCTGCAGCCACGCTGCCCGAGATCATCAAGGAGATGCTGCAGGCGACCCAAAGCGAGCGCCAAGGCCGCGTCATCGACCATGACGCCGCGGGCAGCATGGAAGAGAAGAAGAAGGAAGGCTACTTCTGATGCGCGCCGATTCGAATGCAGCCGAGCAGGAACTGATTGAGAAGGACATCGAGGCGTACCTCGCGCGCCACGAGAACAAGGAACTCCTTCGGTTCCTCACCTGCGGGTCCGTCGACGACGGCAAGAGCACGCTGATCGGCCGCCTTCTCCATGACACCCACATGATCCACGAGGACACGCTGCAGGCAGCTGAGCGCGACTCGAAGTCGATGGGCACGCAGTCGGGCGCGCTCGATTTGGCGTTGCTTGTCGATGGATTGAAGAGCGAGCGCGAGCAAGGCATCACGATTGATGTTGCGTATCGATACTTCACGACTGCAGCGCGCAAGTACATCATCGCGGATACTCCGGGCCACGAGCAGTTCACGCGCAACATGGCGACCGGCGCGAGCACCTGCGATCTTGCGATCCTCTTGATTGACGCGCGCCACGGCGTGGCCGTGCAGACGCGGCGGCATTCGTACATCACGAGCCTGCTTGGAATCCGCGAGATCGTTGTTGCGGTGAACAAGATGGATCTCGTCGGCAACGCGCAGGCGCGGTTTGACGAGATTGTGGCCGACTACACGACCTTCACCGCGAAACTGTCGGCGCGCAACATGCGGTTCATCCCGATGTCGGCGCTCAACGGCGACAATGTCGTCCACCGCAGTTCGTCGATGCCGTGGTATACGGGGCCGACGCTCCTCGAGCACCTCGACAGCGTGCCGCTCACTGGTCGTCGCAATCTCGTTGACTTCCGCTTCCCCGTGCAGTGGGTGAACCGACCGAATCTCGACTTCCGCGGCTTCACTGGCACCGTCGCTGGCGGCTGCGTGAAGCCGGGTGACCGCGTGATGGTGCTTCCATCGCGCAAGACCTCGACCGTCAGCCGGATCGTCACTTTCGACGGCGATCTCGCGCAGGCCACGCCCCCGCTCTCGGTGACGCTCACACTCGCGGATGAAATCGACTGCGCGCGCGGCGACATGTTGGTCCACCCGGGCAACGAGCCGCATGTCGCGCAGGATGTCTCGGCGATGGTCGTTTGGATGGATGACCAGTCGCCGCTCGTCCCTGGCAAGGAGTACCTCCTCAAGCAGGGGCCGAACAAGACGCCTGCGAGCGTGACGGCGATCGCGCACCGCGTTGATGTGAACACGCTCGACCGCTCGGCGGCGCCCGCGCTCGCCCTCAACGACATCGGGCAAGTGCGCATCCGAACGAGCCGCCCACTTGTCTACGACGCTTATACGAAGAACCGCGCGACGGGCGCGTTCATCCTGATCGACCGACTCACCAACATGACGGCGGGCGCGGGGATGCTGCTCGATCCGTCCGAAGCGGGCGAAGGTCACTGGCAGGACACGCCGCAGGGCGGGCATCTCGCGCCG
>JASGCF010000019.1:0-12489 GCA_030054275.1 Limnohabitans sp.
GTGACCGAAAGCGTGAGTGACATCGTTCGTGATGTCGCACCCGGCAGATTCTCATCGCTTGTCGTAATTGTGACAGGTTGCGTGTAGGTGCCAGGCGCGAGACCCGTTGTGTTGAACGAGAACTGCAGATTCGTCGGAGTTCCCGCGACATTCCCCTCGTTCACATCGACCAACGCGAACGGCGACGACACCGCACTCGCGCCATCAATGTCGAGCCGCGCCATCGCTGCCGTGTAACCTCGGTTGTAGACCGGAACTTGGATGCCTTGAATGCTGCTCGCCGGTGAGAATGAGGCACTCACGGTGGTCGTAGTGAGGTTCGACTTTGCACTAAACGATGGGTTCGATGGGGCGAGCACCGTTCCCGTCACAGTCCGCGTGATCGTGGGGTTTTGCGCACCTTCCACGGTGGTCGTCACCGTCGCGGTGCCGCTGATCGCACCCGCGGTCGCCGTGTTGACCGAGAGATTCACCGTGGTCGACGACGGAGCCAGCGCTGCCGTGACTGATTGCGACCCAACAAGTCCGGTCGAACCAACAACGGTCGCAGCCAATGTGTCGACACCAAGTGGATGCACCACATTCGCGATGTTGGAAACGGCAATACCAACAGTGATGCCTGGCGCATTGCGAATGACGGTGCCGAAACTCGCTGGCGCAGTCACCTGCATGATCGGCGGCACTTGATAGTCACAAACCACAGGCAAGTGGTCGGACGCGTCGTGCAGCACATTCGCGAGTTGATTCGATCGCGCGATATCGCTTGGGTAGTACGAGTTGTTGCCGGAATTGATCGCGAGGTTGTAGTGAGCGCCGTCGTTTCCAAAAGTGCGATAGGTGCTTGGAATCAGCGCAAAACCGTCACCATCATGGACATCCGCCGTCGAAAACTGAAAGTCAAAGCGATCGTCAACGCCGCCACCGATGAGCGTGCCCGTCACGCTTCGTGGCGATTGTGTGTGCTTCAACGCAGCACTCGCGGAAGCCCAATCGACGGTTCCCAACGGATCGAAGCACTGCGAATTCCCCGCAGCGAGCATCGTTTGATACGCAGCCTCGCTGCTTGTGTAGAGGTTGTAATCGCCGACGAAAATGATGTGTTGACCAGCGCCCAACGCGTTCGCATTGTTCCGCAAGGCTTGCGCGCCCGTGTTTCGCTCTGCTGCATCCGCGCTTGTGTTACTTGCCTTCAAGTGCGACGAATAGATGTAGAAACGCGCCAACGGCGATGTGTAACCATCCAGCGTGAAGAGCCAGCGATCGCTGTTGCGCGACGCGCCAGTTGCGATATCGGCATGACCGCTGACCACTTCATCAAGCAGATCGTTTCGGTAGTACGCACACTGCGCTCCGCTCGCGCTGTCTTCCGTACCGGAAGTTGTGAATGTGGCGCGCACATACGGGACACCTGGATAGGCGGCCGCGATGTGCGTCTGAAGCGCTGCGAGATCGGCATTTCGAATCTCTTGAAAGAGAAGCACAGCGGGCGCGACTGCGAATCCGAATTTGTTGTCTTGCGCGAGTTCCGCAAGAACTGCACGAAGCGCGTTCGGGTCGCCGGCGAGTTTCGCCAAGTTGTAATTCACCACACGCACCTGGGCGCTTGCCATCGACGCGACGCCGCACGCTGCAACCGACGCCAAGAGAGCGCGCGCGGCCAGCGAACCGAAAATCGAATGAAATTGGTGTGATGACATCATGCGTGGCTCGGTTCCTGCAAAGACGCACAGCGCTCTGCAGGCAGGTTCTATCGGTTCTCAGACGCGCACCGCGCATCAACAGTTTCTGCTTCGCGAAACGGGACGGACCCGCCGAATGTAGGTCCCCTTTGGGGATTGTGAAGAGCGGACCTCCTCATTCGGTCGGAATGGTTCGCCGAACGCCCGTTTCGAGTTCCCGTCTCTCCCCGACAAGTCCTGAAACTCCGCAGAAGCTCTGCGCCGCGAGGTACCATTCCGCCCCCGCCAATGCGGGTACCGGAGCATCTATGCGTCTATTCGCCACAGCCGTTGCCGCGCTTTCCATCGCGGCTTCCCTACAAGCACAACAGGTGAAGCCAGAAGTCTTCACCCTCGACAACGGGATGAAGTTCTTGCTTCTTCCCCGCACCGATCAGCCAAATGTCATCGCGGCTGGCTGGGTTGCCAAAGTCGGCTCGGTCAACGAGCGACCAGGCATCACGGGCATCTCGCACTTCTTCGAACACATGATGTTCAAGGGAACCAACACCATCGGTACCTCCGATGAGACCGTTGATGCCACCTACCGCGCTGCGCAGAAGGACCTTCGCGCGCGCATGAACGCCATCACATGGGGCGAGCAGTACCGCCGCTTCTTCAACGGCGAAATCAAGGATCCGTGGGATCCCGTGAACGACACCCCAGAACTCGCGCGCCTTCGCACAGAACTGAAGACGCTGATGGATTCGCAGCAAGGTCGACTTGGTGCAGATCGCATCGCCGAATTGCAGAAAGAACTTGCGACCGCCGATGCTGAGCGAAAAGAGCAACTTGAAACACAAATCGGTGCGCTCAAGAACCAGCAAGACAAAGCGCGCAGCGTGGTGAAGGATGAGTTCGACAAGGTCTACACCGGCCAAGGCGGCTCTGGCATGAATGCGTTCACATCGAATGATGTGACCTTCTACTTCATCAATGTGCCAAGCAACAAGTTCGAACTGTGGGCATGGATGGAATCGGATCGCCTCTCGAACTCGGTCTTTCGCGAGTTTTTCTCCGAGCGTGATGTCGTGCATGAAGAGCGTCGCCTGCGCACCGAGAGCACGCCAACCGGCATTTTCCAAGAGCAATTCGACGCGATGTTCTGGCAGTCGTCTGGCTACTCGTGGCCTGTGATCGGTTGGACGAGCGACCTCAACAGCTACACGATGGAAGAGGCGATGAAGTATTGGAATATCTACTACCGCCCGAACAATCTCTGCGGCGTCGTGGTTGGTGATTTCAATCCAAGCGAAGTGAAGGAAACGATCACGCGATACTTCGATCGACTCGTGCCTGGCAGCGAGCAGCCGCCAGCCGTAGTGACCTTGGAAGTTCCGCAACTTGCCGAAATGCGCATGAACGCCGAGTGCGATTGCCAACCATCGGTTGAAGTGCGCTACCACACCGTGCCATTCCGTCACAGGGATTCGTACGCGCTCGATGTGCTTTCGTCGGTGCTGAACGGCCGCACTGGTCGTTTGTATAAGTCGATGGTGGAAGGTGCGGAAGTTGCAGCCAGCGCAGGTGCGCAGCAAGACAGCCGCAAGTATGCGGGCGCCTTTAGTTTCAGCGCGGAAGTGAAGGGCGATGCAACGCCAGAGCAACTTGAAGATGCGTGGTACGCAGAACTCAAGAAATTGCAGGATGAACCCGTCGGCGAACAAGAACTGCAGAAGGTGAAGAACCAGTTCGCAGCATCGAATTTCCGTCGTCTCGAAAGCAACTTCTTCCTGCTTGTCCAACTCGGATACGGCGAAGGGCTTGGCGGATGGGAAGAAATCAATGACGGCCCAAAGAAGATCGATGCTGTGACCGCAGCCGACATTCAACGCGTGGCGCGCGAGTACTTCAAGGAAACCAATCGTTCGGTTGCAACCTACACACGCAAGGCTGGCATGGAGGCACCGGTTGAAGACGCAGCACTTGCTGCACTTCCAGCACCAATGCAAGCGCAAGCCCGCGCTGCTGCAGCGCAGATCGCGAAGGAAACAGATGTCGAGCGACTCAAGGGCGCGCTTGCCCAGATGAGCGCGCAGGCAGCTCAGATTCCACCGCAGATGAAGCCGATGGTTGATTTCATGGCGTCGAAAATCGAAGCGCGTATTGCTGAACTCGAGAAGAAGAACTGAACGGGAAAGGACATACAACCATGAAACACTCCAGCACACTTCTCACAGTTTCGCTTGCTGCGCTCTCCGCATTCGTTGCATTCCCAGCAGTTGCGAATGACCTTCCGAAGCGGCCAGAAAGTATTTCCTTCAAGCCACTCACCTTCAACGCGCCAATGGCGGCGAACTATCGCCATGTGCTCTCGAACGGTGTGGTGGTGTTCATGGCGCCGTCGAAGGAGTTGCCGCTCATCGACTTAACCATGACCTTCCGAGGCGGTGCCTATCTCGAGCCGGCCGACAAAACTGGTCTCGCGAGTATGACCGCATCGCTCATGCGCATCGGCGGCACGCAATCAATGTCACCAAGCGATGTCGACGAACGGCTTGACTTTCTTGCAACCAACTTGGTTGTCGGTGCACGCGACACGGTGTGCGTTGCCTCGATCGATACGCTCACTGCGAACTTCGATGAGAGTCTCGCCATTCTCATGGACATCTTGCGCAACCCGCGTTTCGATGAGGCGAAGATGAAAATCGAAGTCGACGAGATCATGGAAGGCATGAAGCAGCGCAACGATGACGCCGATCCGATTTTGTCGCGCGAATGGGCCATGGCGATGTACGGCGAAGATCACTTCGAAGCGCGACAGCCAACCGAGCAATCGATTCGCGCGGTGACCCGTGACAATCTCGCCTTGTACGCTGGCAAGGTGTTCAATCCTGCGAATGTCGTAGTCTCGGTGAGTGGCGACTTCGAAACTACGGACATGCTTGCGAAACTTGAGAAGGCGTTCGCAGCGTGGCCGAAGGGCGAACGCATGCCGCTTCCTCCGGCACCGACGGCGAGCGTAAAGCCGGGCCTCTTCCGCGTGGAGAAAGAGATTCCGCAAGGCAAGGTGTACATCGGCTCGCGCGGGATCACGCGCGATGACCCAGACTACTTCGCTGCGCTCGTGATGAACGAGATTCTTGGCGGTGGTGGTTTCACCAGTCGCATCATGAAGACTGTTCGTTCAGATGAAGGCTTGGCGTACTCGGCGGGCAGCAGCCTCGACGCAGGCGTCTATTACCCTGGCGAATTCCGTGCCGCGTTCCAATCGAAGAGCCAAACCGTTGCACTGGCGATCAAGTTGATCGAGGGCGAGTTTGAAAGGATGCGCGAGACGCCTGTGTCCGCGGAAGAACTCGATGTGGCCAAGAAGTCCTTCATCGAAACTTTCCCGCGCGCGTTCGAATCGAAGTCTGCGATGCTTGGCATCTTCGTTTCGGACGAATGGACGGGGCGTGATCCGATGTACTGGCAAACCTATCGCGACAATATCGCGAAGGTCACTGCGGCCGATGTGCAGCGCGTCGCACAACGCATGCTGAACATGAAGCAGATGGCGGTGTATGTCGTCGGTGACTGGGACACCATTGCACCTGGCGACCCGACCGGCCGCGCACGGATGGCGGACTTCTTCGAGGATCAGTCCACCGAGTTGCCGTTGCGCGATCCGATGACCATGCAGCCGATGCGTTGATCGCAGCGACAGAAGATCGCAGCACAACTCACTCAAAACGCGCACGGCCTCGGATTGCTCCGAGGCCGTGCCCTTTTCCCCATGCTTGTGAGCCAAGCGGTACGCAGATCAAGCTGCGCGCGGTCCGCTGTGGCTCGGATTTGGCGTGCTGTTGCCGTCGAGTTCTTTGCGAAGTTTCTCGAACGAAAGACTCACTTGTTCAAGCGCGCTCAGCGCGTCAAACATGTTGGATTCTGCGCCAGCGCGTCCGCCGACTGGAAAGTCGCGAACGCAGGCAGGAAAGGGCAATGGCTTTGGAGCGTCGTCGAACGAGCACTCTTCAACGCCGTCGATCGGCGCCGTTCCAACAAGCCTAAGTCGTGCGAATCCGTGCATGGCGTGAGCCCTTTCCGGCGCCAGTCCATGGCTGCCTGCGTGTTCAGCATCGGCCGCTCGAGGGCAGATCTGAGCCTTTCTGCCCGATTTCGCAAAGAAATCGCGACACCCGCGCAGCACATGCGCACGCAGGTGTCATAAGACGGCCACTCAGACTGTGTCTGTGCGTGCTGCGCGACGCGCGAGTAGCCACAGCCCAAACGCAAGTCCGATGCCTGCTGCAAGGAAAGACGCGAACATCGCGCCGGCGCGCACCAATCGCGATGGATCACCAAGCGGTTCGACATGCGTGAAGACTGTGCGGCCCACTTCTTGGCGCGCGTTGGCAACACCCACGCGAAGTAGATCTGCGCGACGCTCGGTGGCGCGATTTGCTTCCGTCACAGCAGAAACAGCCACCGCATCAAGCAGCGCAACGCTGTCATCCGCTGTCGCACCACGCATGGCGACGCGAACGGTAGAGCCAGTACTTTCAATCTTTGCTTCTTGCGGCAGCCGAGCAACCAGTGCTGCCGCCTCATCCTGCGTACGACCGCGCGATGTAAGACGACCAGCAACAATCGACTGAAACTCAGGTGTTGGAAGCGCCGTTTGAAGCCACGCCGCAATTGGCGTAGCGTCGGTTGTTCCAGAGACCTTCGCTTCCGGCGCCCGACTGGTGGTTTCAAGTTCAACCGTCGCAAGTGTTGGTGCACCAGCAAGCGCTCCGGCAACATGCCACGAGGTGACAGCACCAATCGCAAGAGCGATCGTGGCAAACGCGGCCGCAGTGACCGCGCGCGTTCCCTGTGCGCGACGCGAGATCGACTGCTCAGAGGCAGCAAGAATGGCTCGCAATTCGATGAGCTCGTTCCGCTCGCGCGCGAGAGTCTCGCGCTCGATCGCAATCGCATGCTCGGCGCCGTGGCCAACGGGTGCTTCGACCACGGCACCTGAACATGCGTTGTTGCTTGTGGTTTCTACGCCTTCGGCTCGGTCTGCCGGCATCGGTATCGAGAGAATGCTGCGCATCGCTCGCAGCGCACGCGCACGATGCCGAAGACCCCGTCGCAATGCGGAAAGTCGCTCGCGACGCGATCGAAGGAACGCAGCAACCTGTGCAAGTTGCGCCACTTTTGGCGCGATTGCCACTTCGACGCGCCGCTCGATCTCGGCTTCAAGATCGGCCTGAAGATCTGCCTGACGGTCGGCCGTTTCGACGCTGGTGTGCTTCGCTGCAGCAGACTCGGTGTCCTCGCAAGCACGCTCCGTGGTTGGTGTGGCTTGAACCTTGGCGAGGGCCGCTTCGAGCTCTACAACCCGCGCAGCATGACGCTCCGCCGTCCGTACCACTGCAGACAACTTCGATGCTGCCGATGCAAGCACGCGACAGGCATGATCGCGCGCAGCTTCGGCTGCCGCAACTTCAGCGCGCAGATTTTGAGCGCTCGATTCTGACGACGCAATCTGCGCTTCAAGCGGGGCAACAGCACTTTCAACAGCCGCGCGAACGCGCTCTTCCATCCAACTTGATTCGAACGACATCCGTGCAGACCGCGCTGCACATTCTGTTTCAAGCACCAGCGCTTCCGCTCGCTCGGCACGGGTCACCGCATCTGCAAGCTCTGCTCGATGAGCGGCAAGTTGCGACTCAAGTTGAACTTGGCGCGTCAACAGCGTTGCACGCTCGTGCGCCAGTTGGTCGGAGATTTTTGCACGCTCTGCTTCCTCACCCGCAGAGCCGCGCAGACGCACCAATGCGCGCTCAACTTCATCGATGAGTTGGAGGACATCGTCGTGACCGCGCACAGCCGACGAGATGCTCGGCATCTCGCGCGCCACGCTCGCTTCACTCAAGTTTGCAGACTGTGTCGACAGATCCTCGACCATCTGGAACCGACCTCCAAGGTGGGGATCGGCCCGATCTGCGAGCGTCTGAAGGGAGATCTGCAGACTTTGCGGGGTAGTCCGAGATTACCGCGTCGAAACTGTGTCTCGCGCGGAACTCTCCGGAAGTTTCCGTTGAAAAAACCAGCTGTATTCGGGCACCCGCAGCCAGCGGGACACTCCGAAATAAACAGCCAGCGCAACCGCCACCTTCAGAGAAAGCCCGATCCAAATCGAGCCCATCTGATTCGAGACAGGAAGGAAGCGCGCAACGCCGAACACTGCAAGACCCATCACGAGCGAAATCGCGAGTGTTCTCCCCCACGCCCGCACGACCTCGCGATCGATGATGCCGGGCACACGCCGCGAGAGAATGCGTGAGAGCACCATCGCCTGAATGACCGAGCAAAGAGCCGTTGACCACGCGAGACCAGCCTCGCGCAAAGGCGTAAAGATCAGCGTGATGTTGAGCGTGAGATTCAGAAATACGATGGCAAGTGAGACCAGCACTGGCGTCATGGACTCTTTGCGTGCGTAAAACGCTCGCGATAAAACATGGCACATCTGGTAACTCCAAATGGCCGGCGCGTATCCCATCAAGACCCATGCAACGCGCGCTGTATCGTCAGATCCGAACTCTCCGCCTTGAAACAACGCCGCAACACTTTCGCGCGCAACCAACACCAGCCCGACACTTGCTGGGAGTCCAACAAAAACGGTCAAACGCAACGCGCGGCGCACTGTCGTTGCGAATGCGGGCAGATCATTATTTTGCCGAGCGAGCAACGGGAAGACTGCTGTTGCAATGGAGATGCCAAAAACCCCAAGCGGAAACTCGTACAGCCGCTGTGCGTATCCAATCGAAGACATCGCACCTTCCGCAAGCGGATAGTCGATACCGAAAATCTTCGGCCCAACAATGGTCGGCCAACTCGCGATCAACCCGTCGACCAGCGTGTTGAGTTGCAAAACGCCAAGCCCGAGCATCATCGGCACCGCTTGCAACAGCGTTGCACGCACCGATGCCCACGCAACAGGGTCGCCAAGTACGACCGTTGGGCGTGCGATACGAAGCGCCAACATGGTCCATGCCAATTGCAACAGACCTGACACCAACACGCTGCCAGCCACGATGCGAATACGCGTCGTTGGTTCGAGGGTTGCGCCGAGGGCAAACGGCGCAAACGCGAGCGTCGCGATGATGAAACAGAGATTCAAAATGATGGGGCTGCCCGCAGTCGGACCGAAGCGACGATGCACTTGGAGTGCCGCTCCGCCCATCGCAACGAGGCAGATGAGCGGCATGTACGGCAGCATGAGCGCTGTGAGTTCATAGGAGAGTCGTACATAACTCACGCTCACACCCATCACGGGTACGCCGCCAATGCGCATCGGCGGCGTGTACGAGTACGCGATTTCCGGCGCGCGCGACCACGCAAGAATCACCGCGATTTCTCCGACGACTACAAGCGACCACAACAAACCTGCGAGAAGTACAAGCACAAGTCCGAGCGCTCGACGCGCGCGCTCGGGATCGTCGCGTTCAAGTTCGCTGTAGCGCGGAATGAATGCCGAAGACAGCGCGCCTTCGCCAAAGAGCCGACGGAACAGATTCGGAATAAGAAATGCAAACGCGAATGCGTCGTTGATCGGCCCGACACCAAAGACGCGGGCAATGGCGCCATCTCGAATGAGACCTGTGATGCGACTGACAAAGGTCAGTGCGCTCATGAGTCGTGCATGATGTTCAAAACGCTCTGCCATCGAGTCTCACGCAGAATTCCGTCCCTCGCGTTGTGCGTTGCGGATCCGTCCGCAAGCATTGCACATTGCATATCGTCCATGGCGCATCGCACGCTGACGCAACTACTTTGCAGCGGTTCGCGCTGTCGCCGACCCATCGCGAACTTCAATCGTCGCGGACGACATGTCTGGCTCAACAGCCCTGCGCAGAATCTCGACGCGAGCCGTTCTTGTGTCCTTGGCATAGGTCGCCGCAGCACGATCAAGGCCTGGCTCGCGTTGCACGATTTGCCAACCTGAACTTTGATACCGAGCCGATGTCTCATCGAGCAACTGGCCTGCGTCCATCACTGGGCCAGCGAGCAGAAATGTTCCACCGGAGAGCGTGCCTTGGGCGCGGCGAATGTCCGCGCTGCGCACGGTTTCAAGGCCTTCAGGAACCGGAACATCCGACTCTGCCAACATCGAAGTTGTTGATGAGCACGCAGCACATACGCAAGCGAAAAGTGCAGCAATCGATGAGCGCCCTGCGCAAGACAGTTTGATTCGCAACCATCTGTGCGTCAGTTGTCGCGTCGCTTGAAGCGTCACTTGAAGCGTGGCCCTTCGTGTGAAGTTTGGCATGCGCGAAGGATACAGAATTCGACGCGGTAGGAACTTCTCGCCCGATTATGCCGCGAGAATCGCTTCGGCAGCGCGACGACCTGATCGCATCGCGCCGTTGATCGAAGAGTCTTCAGCATGATCTCCCGCGATGAAGAAGCCTTGTGGCAACTGCTGGCGCCGCAACTCGTCAGACCGAGCGAGATCGAGGGGCCACTGTCGTGGAATGGCGTGAGGAATACGCTGCGTCGTGAGTAGTTCCCAATCACGCGTCGCCTCATGACCAAGAATTTGCTTCAGTGTTCGCTGCATATCTGCCGCGAGATCACGCGACTCGTCGTGTTTCCGCGGGGCGAAGGTTGTGTTCGCGACAAAGAGGCCGCGGCCAGCGGGAGCGTACGACGGAGCAATCGCACTCATCGCTGCACCATGGTTGAAAGCCCCAACGCCAGAACCGTTCAAGACAAGCCAGCGCGGTAACGCACCTGCATCCGGCGTCGCGAACCATGCAGCAAATGTTCCACACCATGCTGTCTCTGGCACTCGCGTGAGATGTGGTGTGAGAAGCCGCGCCAATTCCTGTGCCCCCGTCGCCACAAGTATGGCATCGCCTTCCACGCGCTCGCCGGAAACAAGCTGTGCAACACACCGACCACGCTCTGATGTGATGCGCTCTACGCGCGCATGCAAGTGGATTTTCGCCGTTGGGATTGCAGCGTGCATCATGCGCGCGATCTCGCCCATCCCTTGCGCCGGAACGCATGCAAAGCCGCCAGCGAACAGACGCAAGAGAAACTCAAAGCGTCCTGCGTCGGTCGAAAGACTGCGATCAAAGAAGACACCACCGAAGAAACTGCGGAAAAAAAGGTCAATCGTTCGCTGCGATACACCCGACTGCATGAGCTGATCAAGCGTTGTCATCTTTGCAATCCGCGGTTCATCACGACCAGTTCCGTCAGGCGACGCTCGCAATGCGGCGCGTGCGAACGGGATCATGCGAAACGCATCGCGTGGCGGCACAATGCCCTGCAGCACGCCAGAAAGTGCAGCAAGCGGCTCGCGCAACGGATGCGCGATCGTCGCAGCACGCGCGCCATTCCAAACCAATGCGCCTGGCAAGAATGCCTGCAAATCAAGCGCTCGCAGATTGAGAAACTGCTTGCCCTCGGGATATGCAGACAGGTAGATTTGAAAGCCGCGGTCCACGAGATACCGACCGCTCGGGCCAGCCACTTCATCGGTCGCAACTCGGCCACCAAGACGGTCTGACGCTTCGAAGAGTTCCACCGATGCACCAGCATCGATGAGCACGCGCGCTGCGGTGAGACCAGCGATTCCGCCGCCAAGAATGACAACATGGCGAGATGTACGGGCCGATTGAGAGAGCTGCATGATGGACGACTCGGTAGAGAACTGCGCACGGAGTGAGGGACGAAATGGCGCAACAGACGGGAAGGCTCGCGAAGAAAACGGTACGAAGACGAATGAGAAGCGTAGCGCTCAGTCTTGTGCTGCGCGCGTTGATTGCACGGGCCAAACTCTCCGTACACATGCGTGCGCGAAGGCGAGCGCAATGAGTGCGCACACCACCAACATCGTGCGACGCAGAAAGGCAAAGCCCTCTGCATCCGATGCGAGCTCTTCTCGCGGTTCGCGTCCAAAGAGCACGAAACACAAGGCAAAATACGCGCCGTACAGCATCGCCGTGACCGGTACGACAAGAAGGAACGCCCACGCAGATCGCCGAGGTCGCGCAACATCGCGCGTAGCAACCCGTTCCACAATTCCCGTGGCCAGCGCGATTCCAACAAGCCCAGAAAAACCAACTGGATACACCGCGACGGGCCACACTGCAGGTGCGCCATGCAAAACCGCAAACGCGAACATCGCTCCGCCGAGAAGAAGTACGACCACAAGCGTGATAGCGGCGGCTGCAAACCAGTGGACGAGTTTGCCATAGGTCATCGCTACGACGCGTGTTCGAACATCACTCGGCAGAGCCCGCGCACGACATGCAAACAACGCCCCAGCGCAGATCACCCCAAGCCATCCAGCAATCATGTCATGCACACTGAACACGCGGCCCAAGATTGGAATCGCTTGGGTGCGCTCATCGATGTAGACCCACGCAACGGCGGCGAGCCACGCAAGCCACGCCCGTCGCTGCGGAACCGCATGAAGCGCGATCCACGCCAAAAAGCCAAAGCCCAAAAAGTGGCTGAACTTATCGATTGGACCACCCGCACCAAAGCCAAGTCGTGGCCAGTGCGTCGCGATCGTCACAGGGATGAGATACACAAAAAGCGCCGTACGCCACAATGTTCGCGCACGCGCTTCAAGCACTGCAAAATCGGTTGACGCAACGGGCATCTGGCGCGTTCCGTGAGGATTCACGAGTTTCGCGATCGCGCCGCAGCGCGAAAGGGATGTGACGGATCGATGTCAGGCTCGGACTGCGGCACTGGCGTTGCGGCGGCGACAACTTTCACAGTCTCCGTACTCGTTGGTGAACTGATCGGCTTCGATGCGATGCCTTTCACATCACCT
>JASGCF010000019.1:12589-17220 GCA_030054275.1 Limnohabitans sp.
TCACATCACCTCTCACATCACCTCTCACATCGCTTTTCATATTGCTCTTCACATCAACGGCAGTCTCGGCCTTTTTCGCTGCTTTCGCTTTGGTTGCTGATTTCGCAGCGCGCGCGCCAACCGTCCGCTGTGGCACCGACGAGACTTCCGAGGCCGCTGCAGAGGTAGCCGTGTTGCGCGCTGGCGTTCCAGCGGCCGATGCACTTTCGGCAGCGACCCTTCCCGCCCGCGTCACGCTTGCCGCAACAACCGTCGGCTTTGTATCGCGCGGCGATGTTCCCTTGGCCAGCCGCGCCGCCCGCGCTGCGGCTGCTGTTTCCGGAGTAAAGCGAGACGACTGCACCGCAGCTGCTGCCGCCGCGGCAGCTGCCGCCGCGACTGCTGCTGCCGCCGCGGCTGCGGCGGGAGTTGGCTTCCCTGCCACAGCGTCTGCAACACCATGCGCAAGTTCCCATTCACGAACGAAGCGCTCCGCGAGCGCTCGGTAATCGATGGCGCCTGGGCACCATGGCGCGTAATCGAAAATGGTCTGACCAAAACTCGGTGCTTCCGCCAACTTGATGTTGCGGCGCACTGCAGGCATGAACACCTTCGCGCCATCCCATGGCAAACCACTTCCAGCGTGTTCATCGAAGAAATTCGACAGTTCCTGCACAACCTCTCGACTGTGTGCGGTTTGGGATTCATGCATGCAAAGCACAACACCACCAACTCGCAACGCAGGATTCAAGCCCTGTGACAGGAGTTGCACTGTCTCAAGCAACTTCGTCAATCCCTGCATCGCGAGGAACTGTGCCTGCATTGGAACCACAACTTCGTCGGCCAAACACAGCCCATTGAGTGTGAGCACGCCAAGACTTGGCGGACAATCAATCAACACAAAATCAAACTCATCGCTCACAACTTCAAATCGCTCGCGCAGAATGCGATTGCGGTCGGGATGCGAAGCGAGTTCAGTCTCGGCACCTGCCAAATCGGTTGTCGATGGAAGCAGCCACAAGTTGTCGCGCACCTGCATGATGCAATCTCGCAGTGCGATGTCAGGCTCGACCAACGCGTCGTAGGCGGTACGACCAGCGCTTGAACCATCGACGCCGAGGTGCAACGAAAGGTGCGACTGCGGATCAAGATCAATCAGCAGCGTGCGGCGACCAAGCGACGCAATCGCTGCGCCGATGTTCACCGTGGAAGTTGTCTTGCCAACACCACCCTTTTGGTTGAGAAGTGCCGAGATGCGCGGCGGAACTTGCGTCATGGGCCCGAGTATACGGAATGCACGACGATTGCTTTCGCGGCGTGCAGGACGGCATTTCGCTGTCAGCGCACCCGAATATCGATCGGGATGGTCCGCGGAATCGCGCGCCACGGCGCAGCGGCGAACGGGGCATCGAACCGCGCGTCTCCCACCGAGCGCCGGAACCCGATCGGCACCACAAGACGGCCATCTCTTCGATCGATCCAAGTTGGCGGAACCACAAAACCAAGCCTGTACTGGTCGGGATACGCAGCGAACGCGACCCCTGCCGATCCAGCAAGCGCGCCTGTCGGATCGTCGACAGCGCCAGCAGAACTCACACGAACCACAGCGCCGTTCGGCCCCGCAATCTCGACCGAATCGTTCGCGCCAGCGATGAGATCGCGCGCTTCGACGAAGATCTCCCAACCATCGAGTCGCGGACGCAGACTCGCCATCGTGCGCGGCACGGGGCTTGCAGCAACACTCTGGGATTTCCCTGCGCTCGACACAGCGGCCAGATCGATCGGCTGCACAAAGTTCAGAAGCGTTCGTCCTTCGACTCCCGCATCGATCGCGATCGGCAACGCAGGAAGAATGCGCACGGCGCCGTTGTGCTCAACGCGCAGCATGTCTGCAGCATCGCGAGGAATAGGCGCTCCATCGATCGTTGCTGCATGCGGCCGTGCAACGCGAACAAATTGCAATGAACTTGGTTCAAGCAGTGCTGCAAGCGGAGGATCATTCGAGCCAACCCAGTTCATGCGAACGAGTTGCTCTCCGCTCGACGGATTTGCCATCGCGATCACAACCTCATCGCGCGTTTCATCGTCGATCCACGCAAGAAGCGGCGAACGCACACGCAACCAAGATGCCACTGCATCAGGCAGTTGATCGACGGTACGCGAGGGCTCTAGGATCAAACCGAGCAGCGTTGAAATCTCGGCGGGATCTGCAATCCACGCAGCGATCGGCGAACTGGGCGCATCGCGCGACGACAAATCTTGCACCGTTCTGTTCTCGTGCGCTTCATCGGTTTCGATGCCGCAAGTCGCGATCAGCAGTTCCGCAACTTCTGCGGCCAGTGCTGTACTGCGCGACGAAATGCGTGCCAGCGCTGCGTGCCAGAGCGCCGTCGTCGCGCGCGCAGCAATGTCATTTGCGCTTCCCGCCTCGAACGCAGGAGGCTCTTCCCATCCGCGCAATGCAACACCGATCGAAAAACGAAATCGCTCAAGTGGAAGATCAAATTCTGGCCGTGCGAGAAGAGGTTGTGCAGCAGCCGTCGGTGCAACCATGCTTGCGCGCGCTGCGATCGCACGCAGCACATCGCGCGGCGCTGCGTCCATCCATGCGGGGCGAACCGTTTGACTCGCAACCGTAAGCGACTCCCACTCGGGCGGCGCATGCGGAACCTGCGGATCGCTCACAGTTTCCGGCTGGCAATCGATGGCAAGAAACGCGTCGGTTGCTCCAACTGGTTGCACCGTTTCAAAGGTGATGGGATTCGCAGAAGTTGCCCAGCGTCCATGCAGAACGCGTGTCACGCGCACTGGCCACAACACCGCAGCTGAGCTAATCATCGGTTTCGCGTTGGAAACTTGAAAAACAACTTCGACACGAGTCGGTAAAACTCCATTGCTTCGGATCGGCAACAAGAGTGGCGCTCCGCGTACGGCGATCGGGCGCGTGGCAAGTACCCGAAGCGCAGCACTCGTAAGTTTCACAGGCGGTTGCGCTGTAGGCGCAGCTTGCTGCACTCGAATTGGACATGCGTCAGCACTGGCACATGCCAGTGTGACAAACGCCAATGCAACGATTCGAGCGACGCTACGCATGGAGAGCGAGTCTACGGTTTTCTCCGTTTCTTGCGTATGCTGCCCTCTGAAGGCGCACGCAAGTTTCGTGACACTTCACATGAAAGTGCCGAGTACTCAGCCGATATCTCGATGGGAACTTCTCGATGTTTGCAATACACACAACGACCGTTTGTCACTCACCATCGCCTTCGCGCGCCTCGCAGGGCGTGATCGTGCTCGGAGTCATCGCATGCGCGGTGCTTGCTGCATGTGGTGACACAGCGAAGTCAAGGCCTGAGACATCGGTGGTTTCGAGCTCGGCGCCAAGTGCATCAGCAAGTACGACCACGAGTACTCCAGCGAGCGAAGCGACTGCGCCGATCGCAGTTGCTCCCACAGCACCAACGGACCATGTGTCGCAAAATGCTACGGAAAAGCAACAGCAGCCTGCGTCGCCTGCTCCAGCAGCGTCGACGGAGACCGCAGCGAAGGACACACAAAAAGACGAAGTCAAGATGATGAAAGAGTATTGGGATGGCACGAAGATCCCAAAGTTTGTCTACGAGATGCGTCGCGGCGCAGATGGCAAGTGGGATCGCAACGGACGCGCGCAGGCGTACTACTCAAGCGGAAAGCTCGAGCGCGAAGGTCGGTACAAGGATGGCAAGCGCGTTGGCTTGTGGACCTACTACGACCCTGAAGGCAAAGTGCTGCGCACCGAACAGCGCGGCGGAGAATGATGGCGTACGCCGCGCGCGAGCACCTTCACTCGCGAGGCGGTTCGTTCGCGTCATCACTCGTCTTCGATGATGCATGCACAATCCGCGCCGGTCCAAGTTGGAGATGCGCGTACGCGTCGATTTTCTGCGTACTTGGTGCGGCAGTCGTGGAGGCAGTCGTGGAAGAATTCGTAGAAGAACTCGTGGAAGAATTCGCGGGACTCGCCGCGACAGGATTCGCAAGCGACGGCTTGGGCAAGGTTTCGAACTCTTTCGCGCTTGTTGCGCTGCTTGCATTCGTACGCGGCTCTGTCTGCCCGAGTGAAGATTGAGTCGCGTGCGGAATCGCCACAGCAGCATGGACTGGACCAATACGCGCGTCCATTGGCGCTGCAATTTGCGTTGGAATGCGACGAGCGTCCGCCGGTTTCGTCGGAGCGTCAGTCACCGAAGCGTTGTTTCGTGTCGTCTGCGCCGACGGCATCCCGATGTGAAACACCGTACCTGGCGGCGCAACAACTTGAACGCCTCGAGAAGTCTGTCGATACACACTCTGCTCAAAAACAGCGAACAGCGCGCCGTTGCCACGCATCAAGAGCGACGAACTTCCAGGGACTCGATACACCCGCTCGAACTCTGTCGGTAAACGCAAGTCTGTGGGATCTGTGCGAAGCGTCGCAGACATCACATCGCGGTCTTCCGTTCCTTGATCCACAATCTCAAGTCGAGGCTGAAGCACGCCCGCAGCTGCCGTGCCTTCCGTGGTTGACTTCGTGGCGGGCGCCGACTGGGCATAGGAAAAAGTCGCACAAGAACACGCGGCCACAAGCGCCGCAAAACGCATCGACACGAGATGCATCGACAAGAGATGCATCGACA
>JASGCF010000019.1:17320-19075 GCA_030054275.1 Limnohabitans sp.
ACAAGCGCCGCAAAACGCATCGACACGAGATGCATCGACAAGAGATGCATCGACACGGGATGCATCGACACGGGATGTTCGCGATCGTTCCGTCGATGATGGAGAGTTTGAGAAATGCGCATGAGGCGAAGACTGCGAGATATCGGCACCAATGCCTCAGTCACTTGAGGTCAAACCGTGTTGCCGGATCAATCGAACCGAGCGCGCGAACGACGCGCCCACCCCACTCCGCGACGCTGGTCGAATGTGCAGGCAGAAACCGTTCTCCGCGCTCGGTTCGTACAACCAAGCCGCGCATCGGATCAACCGAGCGAACTTCGCCTTCCACTGGCCCGTCCGGCGTCGCAAAAAGTGCGCGCGTACCACGCAACGCATCGCGCGCAAGAAAGGCTCCGACGAGGGTTTCGTCGGAGGCGCAGAGTGCTGCATCAAGCGCGCGGACAAGTTCCACGAGCACTTCCAGTCGATCAAGTCGCTGTAGTCGGGGCGCCTCGCCTCGCGCATGCGCGACAAGCGCGAGACTGGTGGCTCGCATGGCAAGTTCTTCCGGAAACTCGTGCTGAAGCACATTGATTCCAATGCCAACCGCGGCAACGGCACCGCGTCGCTCAATCAAGACCCCAGCGACCTTTCGCGCATCGACCACGACATCATTCGGCCACTTGATTCCGACAGACGATCCGAGCGCACTCTCACACGCCTGTGCTGCAGCAACTGCGGCCGCGAGTGCCAAGCGTTCACTTGGCTGCGCATCGACGACGAAGGTCACAGCAACGCCGGCCTCCGCTGTGTCCGCCCATGAACGCCCGAAGCGCCCGCGTCCCGCTGTTTGCCGCCACGCGGTGACGAACGTTCCAGCAACTGCGCCGCGGGTTTCAGGTGCATCCTGTGTCGACGGGGTTTCCTCGAGCACCACGGGGCGACGCAGCACGATGCACGACGCGCACGCCTTCGTCAGTTGCTCGGCCCACACGCGACATGCCGCGGCAGGCGTCATGTTCCTTGAGCCCTATCGTGCATCCCTCGCTGGCGCGTCTCTGAGGCATCGATCGCGAAGCAGTCGCTCACGAGATCAAGTCCAACATCGAGTGCCGGTGCAGAGTGCGTCATCGCACCAATCGAAATGCGATCAACGCCCGACTCCGCAATCGCACGCACGGTTTCAAGTCGCACGCCGCCCGAGGCTTCAAGCAAGATCCATGGAGCACGCTGATCACGCATCGCAACAGCCTTCGCAAGCAATGTCGGCGTCATGTTGTCGAGGAGCACCATGTCGACAATACCACGCTCGAGCGTCAGTACTTGCGCGTACTGTTCCAACGAATCCACTTCACACTCAACGAAGGAAATCGGCTGAAGCGCACGCGCGCGCTGCGCTGCAGTACGCACCCGGAGCGCAAGATCGTCGCCGCCAAACGAACCGAGATGATTGTCTTTCAAGAGCACCGCATCGAAAAGGCCAATGCGATGCAACATTCCACCACCGCAGCGTGTTGCATACTTCTGCAGCGTGCGCATGCCAGGAATTGTCTTTCGTGTATCACAAATCGATGCACGAGTGCCGCGCACCATCGCGGTGAACTGCGCAGTCATGGTGGCATTCCCAGAAAGGAATGTGAGGAAGTTCAGCATGGTGCGCTCGTGTGCAAGCAGCGTTCGTAGCGAACCCCCAACGGTTGCGATGACATCACCCGCAACGACGTGCGTCCCATCGTCTCGAGCAATCTCAATTGATAGCCCAGCACGCTTCGCGAC
>JASGCF010000283.1:0-1843 GCA_030054275.1 Limnohabitans sp.
CATGTTGTCGGGCTCCTGAAGCGCCAATATCCCTCACGCGAGGCAGCGTTGACTGGGCCGTTGCATGTGGTCTTTGACGGACGACATCTTGGCCTTGAGAATCTCTATCGCATGGTGTTGCGCGATCCGCGACACGCGTCTGAGATCGTGGAGAATTATCTCGAGCGACTCCTCGAAGGCGATCAACTCGCCGGCGCGCCTCTTCCGCTCTCTGTCGCGCGGACGCGCATCATGCCGCGAATTCAACCGACTTCGATCTTCGAACACCTTGACCGCGAGCATGTGGCACACATTCCGTTCGTGAATGACACGGTCATCGTCTTCGTGATTGATCTCCCGCAACTCACGGTCTCGATCACCACCGAGCAAATGATTCGGTGGGGTTTGCAGGCCGACGATCTCGACGCTCTTTCGCGCGAAAATCTTGCGCGTTACGCGCCGGAACTGGAAGTGCGCTTGGTCGATTCACACGACGGTGGACGCGCTGCGATTGTCGCGCATCAAGATGGATACGACGCTGCGCGACTGTTGTTGTCGACGCTGCATGCGCGGCTTGCACGCGAAATGCGCGGTGATTTCTATGTGGCGACGCCGGCGCGCGACACCTTCATCGCGATCTCCGCAGGTCCAGATCCGTTCATTGAACGGCTCAAATCGCGGGTCGAGGAAGACTACCGACGGCTTCCGTATCCGATCACGCGCGACTTCTTCCTGGTCACGCGTGATGGCGTTGCGGGAACAGCAGAAACGCGCGAAGCTGCGTAAGTCTCGCGGATGTTCGTCGCACCAACGGTGCAAGGCGAACACCCACGCGCTACTTCGCGCTCTTCTCGGAGGCCGCCTCTTTGCGCGATTCTTGGTGCAAGAGATATTCGATGGCGTTGTCGAGTTGTCCATTTTGGACATCTGCGCCGCGAACGCGTCCGTCACGATCAATGATCACATAGTCGGGAAAGCCGTTGACTTTGTACGCAGAGTAGGCGCTGCCCTTCGTATCGAGTGCGCATGGGTACTCGATCGATTTGGCACGGATGGTGTCTTTCATTTTGTCCCCTCCGTTTTCTGCACAAACACCGATCATCACCACGCCTTTGTCTGCGTAACGCTTGGCGACTTCATTGTTGTGCGGAATGGATTGAATACACGGGCCGCACCAAGTCGCCCAGAAGTCAAGCACCACGATCTTTCCGCGGAGATCTGCAAGCGATCGCGCTTCGCCGAGGGCATCTGTGTTGGTCCAAAGCGTGCAGCCATCGATGTCAGGCGCAGTGGGGCAGAGATCAAACGCAGCGAGGCGTGCGCGCTGCTTGCGATCACCTTCGAGGTAGATCTCGGGAATCGGTTCAGGTCGCGGTCCAACATCGGCGGGCGGCGTTGTTGTTCTCTCGGGTGTGGCAGCCTGTGATGGGGCCTGTGGTTTTTCAAGATTGCCTGCCGTCGATGCTGGTTGCTCTTTCAGAATCGCATCAACGACTTTGCGCACAAACTGTGGCTGCAAGCCAATCGCGCGCACAATCCCTTGCCGATCAACGACCGCGTAGGTTGGCCAGAATCGCACGGACCATGCGCCAACACTTTGCTGTTCGCGATCGACGGCGAGCGGATAGTTGATGCCCGATTGCTTCGCGACCTCGTCCATTTTCTCAACACCGCGGGTCGAATCGTGGATGCCGAGGACGACCACGCCCTGCGATGCGAGTTCCTTCGCGATGGCGACATTCTTCGGAAGCGCTGCTCGACACGGTCCGCACCAGGTTGCCCAGAAATCAACCACGACGATCTTGCCGCGCAGCGCTTGCAGGGCGTCATCTGTGCCGACAAGGAGGTCCTTGATCGTGCCGTC
>JASGCF010000283.1:1943-4264 GCA_030054275.1 Limnohabitans sp.
TGCCGTCTTTTGCATCGGTGAATACGGCGAGCGTTTCGGGGGAGCCGCGAAAGTCGCGCAGCGCGAGTTTCGGCGCGGGCTTTCCCGTCATCGCTTTGTGGGCTTGTCCTGCAGTTCCGTGCCGCCAGAACCAGTCTTCTGGGAACGAAAGCGTTGGCTGCGCATCAGTTTGCGCTTCAACTTGCGGCGGCTTGGCGCTGGCGGCCGACAGCGATGCAGTTGATGCAGCGCCCGAAGTCGCGCCGAAAAGCACGCAGGAAAGCATGGACCGCAGCGCGGTAGATCGTCGAGAGGTTCGAGAGAAGTTCGAGAGAGCCATCCACGCAGACTACCCGCGAAGTGTGGCGCATGGCTCAACGCGAGAGGCCCGAATCTCTTGGTTTTCAGCAGGTTTTTCAGCAGAGAGTGCGTCGTTTAGCGAGGGCCGGCCAACTCGCGTCGCTCTGTTGCGTCTTTATTGAAAAGGACAACATTACCAGAACCCTTCTCGTCGACGCCAAGTCGCGCAAGGTCTGTGCCATCTGTCGAGCGAATGAGTACAAGGCCGCCGGCTGCGTCGTCTGCTGTTCCTGCAACAACAGCGGGCGAACCAGTGGCAGCAAAGAGATTCAGTAATCCTCCGCTTGCACCAGCGAGAAGCGCAATCGACCGCTTACCGCCACGCACAAGGCTCAAACTCGCGCCATCATCCTTGCCAGCTTCTGCGGTCATCGTCGCAACGCCGGCAGCGGTGCCAAGCGCCATTCGCCCGCCGCCATCTGCGGTGACAGCGGCTGCGAAGACAGGGCTTTGCTCACTGTTGTAGACCTGCAGCAATCCACCGCGCGCAGCGCTCGCGCCACCGCCGAGCGATGCAAGCGGACGATCTCCGACAGTACGACACACCAGCAGTCCGCCCGAATCGTTGGTTTCAAGGGACGCCAATCGATCGCCTTTCGCATTCAAGACATCGAGTTGGCCGCCGACCTTGGTCGCCTCCAGTTTCGCTGCACCTGCGGGCGAAACTGCGATGACAGCTGCGTCGGTGTCGTGCGCGGAGGCGTTGACGCGACCGCCACCAACTTTGGCTGCAAGGTCGAGTTCGCCACCAAACTCGCTGACGCGAAGCCGCGCAGCCGTTGCGCCTTCGGTCGGCGAGAGTGAAAGACTGCCGCCGGACGCGCCAGCTTCGAGTACGGCAACTTCGTGATTCTGCGCGTCCGCGATGCGCAGTAATCCGCCCGTTGGGACAGCGCCTGCTGCAACCACCGGATCGCCGTTGCCATCGAACAGACTTGCTCGTCCACCTGTCGGGCCAGATTCAATCACGGCGCCGATCTTGCCGCCGGTTGCGCCGATCTCTGCGCGGCCGCCAGTTTGCTGTGCGTATGCGCCGAACACGGGCTTCCCTTCGCGACTCCAGAGAATGAAATCGCCGCCAAGGTCGTTGGCTCCAAGACGCGCTGTGTTTGCGCCTGTGCCGTCCCAGAGATCAAGGCGCCCGCCTTGCTTGGTCGACGCGATCATGGCAGTCACGCGACCCGCATCATCGACGATTTCAAGGCGCTTGGTTTGGATGACAGGCACTGCCTGTGGGTCGCGCATCGCGACAAGTCCGAACGCAACACCTGCTGCAGCAAGCACTCCGAGCATGCGTCCCGTGCGTGCTTCCTTGCGGAGCCGCGCGACCTCGTCTCGCAGCGTGGCAATCTCCGTGGCCTCCGCATTGGTACGAGCCTCTGAGAGCGGGGATTGCAGATTGGACGAATCGCGCATGAAGTCTCCTGTCGCGGCCGGACTGGCTGCGGGGCGGTTAGCATATCGGTCCGCGCGGGAAGGGATGCGTCGTTTGACGATTGGCCCGCGCGACTCTGTCGCAACATTCGCCCGCGAGATCTGCATCATGGCAAAGACTGATCGCGAGAAATCCGTCCGTACTCAAACCACAGGCCCGATTGGCGTCGCGCTCATCGGAACCAAGTTCATGGGACGCGCCCACTCAACGGCGTGGGGAAAGTGCTCGCAGTTCTTCGATCTGCGGCGGCCGCCCGCGTTGAAAGTTGCAGCCGGTCGGAATGCCGAGGAAACCAGTGCATTCCAAGCGAAGTGGGGTTGGGAGCATTCGACGACGAACTGGCGTGATGTGCTCACGAACCCTGAGATCGAATTGGTCGATGTGTCGACCCCGAACCATCTGCACGCAGAAATGTCGATCGCATGTCTTGAAGCGGGGAAGCATGTTGCGTGCGAGAAGCCGCTTGCAGGAACGCTTGCAGACGCGAAGAAGATGGTGCTCGCTGCGCGCGCTGCTGCGAAGAAAGGTGTGCGCACCTTCGTTTGGT
>JASGCF010000020.1 GCA_030054275.1 Limnohabitans sp.
ATCGGTTCAATCGAACGCGCAAGTGCGGGCCGAAAAGGGCGAAAAGTGGTATGCGAGAGTCGTTCGCGCTCTCGCGGTACGCTGTCGCCATGCCTCGTCCGGCCATTCATCACGTCACGCAGCCGAAGGCTTGGGCAACGATCATTGCTCCAGTCCGCCTCGAAATCATCGAGTCGATGCGCATGATTGCTCCGTGTTCAATCGCAGAACTTGCGGCGGCGCTCGATCGACCTGCAGATGCGCTTTATCGACACATCGCGAAACTTGAACGCGCCGGTGTCGTGGTCTCTGCGGGAATTCGGCACACTGGCCGACGATCGGAGCAGGTGTACGACTTGGTCGCGGATGACTTGCGCGTCGCGTTTAAAGACGCAAGTCAGCGCGCGGCAAACAAGGCCTACAACGACACGGTGCAATCGATCGTCAAGATCGTGAGCCGCAACTCGCGCGACGCTTCTGCAGCGGGGCAACTCGCAGGCAGTGGCGAAGAGCGCGCGCTTCTCGGGAAAATCGAGCATGCTTGGCTGACGCACGAAGAGTTTCAGGCCGTGCGCGCGATGGTCATGGGGATCAAAGAGTTCATGGACTCACGCAAGGGTCGCCGCGAAGGTCGCTTGTACTGCGCTGCGTTTTTCGCGCTACCTGTGATGCGCAAGCGCGGCGCCACAGCGCGCACCGAGCGCAAGACCGCGGGCGCCAAGCGCGCCAAGCAAGCGACGCGAACGGGTCGTCAGGAGCGTGCTGCGCGCAGCACGCGAAAATCGCGCGTCGACGGTTGAGCCGTATCGCTGCGTTCGTTGAAGTTCCGCCTTCGGCGGGGGCTGAGTTCCATTGCGCGACGCATCGGGTCCGCGGGCTGGCTGTCTCGCGGGTCTCGCGGGGCTTGTGTGGCTTGTGGGTCTCGCGTCCGCGCTGACGCCCATCCATCGCAGAATTCCGCGGCGCTCCTCCTTGACACATGGTACTGTGTGTTTTACAGTACTGAAATGTCCGCACCACTTGACGACAAGTTAGAGCGCGATCTCAGCGTCGGGACGGCGTGGTTGGTGGTCTTGGCGACCATCGCCCGCGCGGAAGAGCCTATCCACGGCTACGAGATCGCCCGACAACTCGCGGCGGAAGCTCCAGAGGGGCTCTCCTTCAAGCAAGGAACTCTCTATCCGATGCTCCGCACGATGGAATCCGAAGGCCTTTTGCGAAGTGCATTGGTTCCTTCCTCGGAAGGCCCCGCGCGCAAGTGCTTCACTCTCACCGCCGATGGCCGCCGCGTGCTTGTCGCGTGGCATGACACCTGGCGTCGCACCAACAAATGGGTCAATCGAGTCCTTGGAGGCGTTGATGAACTCCGCTGATATCCCATCCGACCAAAGCCCGTCCCTTGATCCGGTTCGCGCGTATCTCCTTCAACTCGAGCTTGCGCTTGAGAGTTGTGATCCCGCCCTGCGTCACGATGCATTGATTGATGCAGAAGTGCATCTGCGCGCCTCTATTGCTGCGGGAACTTCGCCCGCGCAGGCGATCGCGGAGTATGGGTCACCGGAAGAAATCGCCACCGCGTATCGATCGATTCCGACGACGGGTGGTTCGCTTCGGTCAGCGATCTCGGCGTCGGCGGCTTCGGCGGGCAGTCGCTCTGAAACAGTAGCAAGCGCGGTTGATAGGGAAGCGAGCGTGTCGGCCGCCACGTCGGCCGACACGTCGGCTACCACGTCGGCTACCACGTCGGCTGCCGCGTCGGCCGCGGCAGCGCACTCCGACCACGGCGCGGCTTCATCGCGATGGAAATCGTTGCGCCGCATTCCGCTGGTTGGAGTTTGGTTCCATCCGATCGCGTGGCGCTCGCTCGCGTACTTTGGGATCATTGGCTTCCCGCTCGCGCTCGCCTACTTCGTATGGGTGGTGACCGTCGGCACGATCGCACTCGGAATGCTGCCGATATTGATCGGTCTTCCGTTGCTGGTCTTCCTGCTCGGATCCGCACGTGCACTGAGCCTTTTCGAAGGCAAAGTTGTCGAGTTGTTCCTCGGCGTACGTATGCCGCGGCGAACGCAGCCGGTTGTCGGCATCGGCGAGGGTGCGAGCCAGGTTGGATTCTGGAGCCGCATTTTGTGCTGGCTCCGCGATATTCGCAGTTGGCTCTCACTTGGGTATCTCGTCGGAAACTTTCCAATCAGTCTCGCTGCGTTCACTGCAACGCTGACGCTGTCCGTGATGGGATTGGTGTTGGTCGGGATGCCGATCTTGGATCTCTTTGGTCTGCCGATCGGAGTTGCGGAGATGGACGACTCGACGCGTATCCATTTCCTCTTCACGGAAGTCAAGCCTGACGCGGACGGCAAACTGTGGCTGCCGCCCGGAGCCGCAATTCCATCGTTCTTGCTTGGATTCTGTTTTCTCACAGCGACGTTGTGGCTCGTCCGTGGCATGGGATGGGTGTATGCGCATGTCGTGCAGGCGATTCAGGTCGCTCGGCCGCGGCCTGCCGCCCCAACTCGCTGAGCTTTGTCGCGCAGAAGACCTGCTTGCTGAGCCAAGCGCAACGGAATATGTTGTTGTTGTTGTTTGTACATAAAAAACAACAAGAGACTTCGCGCTCCGTGGTCGAAGTCGCAGGGTGTCGAAATCCAGAGCTCTCGAAGGGAACGCGAGTTGAACTTCACTCCAACAATCGTCGCAATCGCGATGTGTTTCACATCGTGGGCCGCGGAAAATCAACAAGAGGCCGCACCATCAACGATCGCCGCTCCATCAGCGACCGCATCCTCAACGGCGAATGCGCTTCACACATGGACGCGACTTTCCACGGAGCCCTACGCGGGGAAGCAAGACGACATCTTCTTCGTCACGCCCGAACTTGGCTTCTACGGCAACGGTGCAGGCAAGATCTTCCGCACGGTGGATGGCGGTGCGACGTGGGCCAAAGTGTTTGAACAGAAGGGCACATTCGTGCGCTGTTTGGCCTTCACCGATGAGAAGCATGGCGTCATGGGCAACATCGGGCCGGGCTATTTTCCAGGCGTAACCGATACGACGCCCATCTATCGCACCGAAGATGGTGGAACGACGTGGACTCCGGCAAAGTCGATCGAGGGCGCCCCTGTCGTTGGCCTCTGTGCATTCGATGTGGTCAAGGTGCCGTTCATCAACGCGGGCAATCTCGATCATCGGCCGCGCATCATCGGTGTCGGGCGTGTCGGTGGGCCGACAGCATTCATTTGGTCGGACGATCTCGGCCAGACTTGGAAGCAGGGGAAGATTCCGGACATCGGAGCGATGGCGTTCGATGTGAAATTCCTCGATGAAAAGCGGGGTTTCATTGCCTCTGCAACGCATGCAGATGTTTCACAAGCGCATGCACTCATTCTTGCAACTGAAGATGGTGGTGCGACATGGAATGAGGTCTATCGCTCTTCGCGATCGTTTGAAACGACGTGGAAGTTCTCATTTCCTTCGAAAGAAATCGGCTACTGCACTGTGCAGTCGTACAACCCCGATCCGACAGCGTCGCAACGCGTCGTGGCGAAGACCACCGATGGAGGCAAGACTTGGGCGGAGATTCCACTCGTGAACGACCACAAGGTTCGCGAGTTTGGAATTGCGTTCATCGACGTTGATCGCGGCTGGGTCGGCGCGATGCCGCACGGGTTTGAAACGACCGACGGTGGCAAGACGTGGTCGCGCGTCGACTTTGGAAATGCAGTGAACAAGATTCGGCTCATCCGCAAGAACGGCACGGTCACTGGCTACGCGATCGGCGTGGAGGTTCACAAACTGGTGATCCCAGTCGAAGCACCATCGGTTGAAAAGCCCGCAACGAGCAACACAAACCAGCCTTGAAGCGACAAGCGCAACGCCGACAGGCCATAGAACTTGAGACAAGCCATGCAGAGCAACTCCCTAGCAGCCCGCGGATTGTCCATCAGTGGACTCGTGAAGATTCACCCAGGCCCCGTTTGCGCGCTGCGCGGCGTGGATCTTGAGATTCCCGAAGGCATGTTCGGCTTGCTCGGGCCGAACGGCGCGGGGAAGTCGACCTTCATGAACATCGTCGCGGGGCTCGTCGAGCCGACCGCGGGCAAGGTGTTCCTCGACGGCGTCGACATCGTCGAGAATCCGCGGCACATGCGCGAGCGGCTTGGGTATCTCCCGCAGGACTTCGGTTTTTATCCCGATCTCACGGGCCGCGCGATGCTTGAGTTCTTGCTGAAGTTGAAAGGTGTCACAGGACCGAAAGGCCGTCGCGCCCTTGCAGATGAACTGCTCGAGCGCGTGAATCTCACGAGCGCTGCCAAGCGCAAAGTCGGCGGGTACTCGGGTGGTATGCGGCAGCGGCTTGGTCTCGCGCAGGCGATCGCTGGAAATCCGCGCGTACTCATCGTCGACGAGCCAACCGCTGGCCTTGACCCTGAAGAGCGCCAACGCTTCTATCGATTGCTTGGCGAGATGAGCGCTGGCCGCGTGGTACTTCTCTCGACGCACATCGTCGATGATGTGTCGACCCTCTGTCCGCGTCTCGCTGTCATTCGCGCTGGGGAGGTTGTCGCCGATACGACGCCTTCGGCCGCGCGTGCTGCAGTCGATGGGCTCATCTATGAAGGCTTCGTCGCCGATGCGGAACTACCGGAGTTCGCGTCACGCCACCGCGTGATCAGTGCCGTGCTCAACGAGGGCCGCAACAATCGCGTGCGTGTGTTCGTCGGCCCCGGCCGCGAGGCACCCGCTGGATTCTCGCGCAGTGCTGCGACGCTTGAGGATGCATATCTCGTCCTGATGCGTTGTCCCGCGGACGAGGTGCCACCGGCGCTCTCGCGCGGCGCCGCGCCCGCCGTGGCCGCCGTGGCGGGAGGTGTGGCGTGATCTCCCGTGCGCTCGCCATTCCGCTCGCGATTCCGCTTTTGGAACTCAAGAACAGTTGGAAGCGTCCGCTCCACTGGATCATGCTGGTCGCGTTCGGTCTGATGTCGTTCGGCTTCGTGGCTGGTGGCGTCCAGATCAGCACGGGAAGCGCGGACACGGGCGGCGCAAAGGTCGAGATCAACTCCGCGTTCAACCTCGCGTTCTCCGACATCCTTCTGTTCGCGCTGCTCCTGCCGTTCTTCGTGGCGGTGATCTTCGGCATGCCTGTGCTCGGCGATTTCGACCGCCGCATCAACCGCCTCATCTCGGCGACGCCGATCTCGCATGTGGGCTACGCGTTCTCGCGGTTTCTCGCGTCGTTTGCGGTGATTGCGCTGATCCTCGGCCTGTGGCTCGTCGTCCAGATCGGGATCTACGAGCTTTATCCGCTCGATGCAAACGACCGCGTGCGTGGCGCGTTCAATCTCTGGCACTACATCGCGCCGCTTCTCATCACGACGCTTCCGCTTGCGGTCTTTACGGGCGGTGTCTCGATGTGGCTCGGTGTACGCACGCGCCAACCAGTGCTCGTCTTCGCGTTGCCGGTCGTGATCGTCATCTCGGGCCTCTTCTTCGTCTGGGTCTACAACTCGCCGCGGCTTCCGCTCTGGGTGAGTCAACTGATGCAGTACGCCGACCCGGCGGGCGTGCGCTGGATGCTGCGCACCTTCGTCGATGAGGATCGCGGTGTCGCGTACTACAACACGGCCGCTTTCGCACCCGATACATCGTTTCTCCTGAGCCGAGCCGCGCTTGTCGCGATCGGACTCGTCGCGACCGTCGCGACTGGTCGGCGCCTTGCACGCACCGAGCACGACGATCTTCGCGTCGGCGACCCGATCGCGCTCCTCGCGGCGGCGCGCACCAGCGCACCGAACTTCGCCGAGACCGAGCACGCCGCGATCGCCGCGCGCGGTTCTCTGCCCGACTGCACCGTACGGCCGCCCGGATTCGTGGTTGCCACGGGGCATGTGTTGCGCGCCGAGACGCGCGCACTGCTCCGCTCGCCAGGTGTCTGGCTCTTCGGTCCGCTCATCCTGCTTCAATCGTGGGCCGCGACGGCCTTCCGCGATGGGCCGTTCGACACCGAGACGCTCGTCACCACGGGTTTCGCCGCCGCGGGCGTCTTCAATACGCTCACGCTTCTCCTGTGCTTCTTGGTCCTCTTCTACACCGTCGAGAGCCTCGTACGCGAGGAGCGCTGCGGACTCAGCGGCATCTTCCGCGCGTCCCCCGTGCCGACAGCGTCGGTGCTCGCGGGCAAGGTGCTTGCGAACGCGGCGATGGCGCTCGTCATCATCGGTTGCGCGTCGCTTGCGATCGCGATGGTGCTTGGCAAGCAGGCGATCGATACCGGAATCGATATCACCTTCGAGGTGCCCGTCCTCTTCCTGATCCTCGGCGTACTGCTGGCGCCGACGCTCATCGTGTGGGGCGCGTTCGTGTCGTTCCTCTACGCGCTCCTCCGCAATCGCTTCGTCGTCTACGGCGTTGCACTCGGCGCGCTCATCGCGACGGGCTTCGCCACGCAGTTCGGCTACCTGAACTGGGTCACGAAGTGGCACATGTGGAGCAGCATCCAGTGGAGCGAACTCGACCGACTTGCCTTCATGTGGGACGCGATCGTCGTGAACCGCGTACTCATGCTGTCGCTTGCGGCGTTCTTCATCGTCGCGACACTCGAACTCTGGCCGCGGCGGCTCCCTGACATCCGCGCCGTCGCGGACCGCGCGAAGCCGTGGCCGCTCTTCCGCGCATCGATCGTGCCGGTACTCGCGGCGTTGCCGGTGTTCGCCATCGGCACCTATGCGGGACTCTCCGTCCGCGCGGGGTACGAGGGCGCGCCGGAGCGCGATGCGCAGAAGGCCTATTGGAAGAGGAATTCAAGCACCTGGGAGAACGCGCCCGTTCCGGCGCTCGACAAGGTCGACGGCGAGGTGAAGATCTATCCCGAGACGCGCTCGCTCGAGGTCGTCGCCACCTACGTGCTGCGCAATCCGCACATGAAGGCGATGGCGGAGGTGCCGATCACGGTGGGCTCGCACTTCACGACCAGCGATTGGACGGTCGAAGGCGTCGCGACCGATCCCGAGAAGCGCGACCAGCCGCTTCCCGCGATCGAGAACCGCAATGGGCTCTATGTGGTGATTCCATCGAGGCCGCTCGCGCGCAACGAGACGGTCGCCATTTCGTTCAAGCTGAAGGGCGAGTTTCCGCGCGGATGGTCGCGCTCGGGCGCCGGTGCAAGCGAGTTCCTGCTTCCGTCGGGTGTCGTGCTGACGAGCTTCAGCCCGAGCTTCCTGCCCGTCGTCGGGTTCGTTGAGGGCGTGGGCGTCGACACGGAGAATCGCCGCGATGCGCGCGAGTATCCGCTCGACCACTGGAAGTCGCGCGTCGATCCTGCGTTCGGTCCCGCATGGGAAACCGACGTGCGTCTCGCGGTCGAGGGCCCGTCCGATTGGGTCATCAATGTCGTGGGCGTCGAGAAGGAGTCGACCGAGTCGGATGGCCGCAGGCGCACCGTGTGGGAGACGGAGCACCCCGTGCGATTCTTCAACATCGTCGGCGGTCCGCTCGACTCGAAGGAGGGCGACGGCGCGCGCGTCTACTTCTCGCGGCGGACGCCGCACAATGTCGACACGATGGTGAAGGCGCTCGCCGCCGCGCGCAAGAGCTACGGAGCGTGGTTTGGCGAGTATCCGTGGACGAACCTGCGCGTGACGCAGTTCCCGGGGCTTGCGGGCTATGCGCAGGGGTTCCCCGGCAACATCTCGTTCTCCGAGGGCATCGGCTACCTCGCGAAGCCGCTCGCTGGCGAGGAAGACCCGGATAGGGATTTCGATGATGGCGCCGCTCCAGAGCCCGAGGAATCCAACGCGCTCGATGTCGCGTTCTACATCGTCGCGCACGAGTCGGGGCACCAGTGGTGGGGCAACATCGTCATGCCGGGCAAGGGCCCGGGCGGCAACATCATCAGCGAGGGTCTTGCCGAGTTCAGCGCGCTGATGCTCGTTCATCACGAGCTTGGCGAAGAACAGGGGATGGCGCTTCGCCGTCGTTGGGAGCGTGCGTACGTCCTTGGTCGAAGCCGCGACGACGAGCGCTCGATCAACCGCACCGACGGGACGCGTCCGGGCGACCAGGTTGTCACCTACAACCGCGCGGGCTTCGTCTTCTGGATGCTGCGCGAGAAGATGGGTGAAGACGCGATGGTCGCGGGCCTGCGTGCGTTCGTCGACAGGTGGAAGAACGGCGTCGAGACGTCGGAAGGCCTCGACTTCCCGCTCATCGAGGACATGGTCGAGAGCCTGCGCGCGCACGCACCGGACGTGGCTGCGTTCGACGCGTTCGTCGGGCAGTGGATCTTCGGGACGAAGCTGCCGGAACTTGAACTGGGCGAAACTGCCGTCACGCTCGATGCCGCCGGAGGGACGGCCACCGCGGCGTTCATCGTCGACGGGACGTTGTCGAACATCGCGAAGGGCGGTGGCGAGGTCGAGGTCGTGGTGCGCGTGTACGGCAAACCGGGTGTGGAGCCGCCCGCGGATGGAAGGGGGCTGAAGGATGCGCCCTTCGAGGACGTGACCGTGCGATTGAAGGATGACGAGTCCGCGACGTTCCGCATCGCGACGTCATTCAGGCCCGTCAAGGTCGTCGTCGACCCCGAGGTCAGGCTTCTGTTTGCCGGTCGGAAGCGCTGCGAGTCGTCGCTCTGAGAGCAAGCACCGCGGCCTCGCATGCCTCGATGTCGGGAACACGGCTGAAGCCACCGAGCAGCGGCGTCGACAAGCCTGCGTTCTCGGGAGACCCGTTGCGCGTCTGGCTGGGACCCGGGCTGAGCTGGATGAAGCGAAGGTCGCCGGTTCCGTCAGGCCGGATCTTCTTGATCACGTCGACGAGGCGATCCGGGCCGTACGACGATACGTTCGTTACGCGGCCGATCTTGATGATGATCGCGCGTTGACTTGTGATGCAGTAGGCGGTTCGGGCCGCTGCGCGCCGAAGGAACCCCGGGATCATCAGGTTCGCGATCCCGAGCACGAGGCACAGGACCGCAAAGGGCGCAATATCCAGGCCGACATCGCTCCAGCGATGGTCTGGGCCCTGCGCCGGCGCGGGTGCGTACAGGATGTACAGGATCGAGAAGACGGCGACGGTGAGGGCGAGCGTGGTCAGACATCCGCCGAGGTAGGTCGTGAAGCGATACGAGCGCGCGACAGAGTCGGGGACGGGTGATGCCGCGTACCACAACTCTTCGTCGGGTCGGAGTTCGGCGCTGACCACGGACGCGAGTTCGGGACGGAGCCCGGGATTCGTGGCGATCGACATGCATAGGAAGATACTGGAGACGGTGCACGGCACGTGCCGTGCGGTGCCAGGCACCATCTGGCACTGCCTGGCACCCCGCCGCTAGGCACGGAGGATCGCCGTGTTCGGCTTGCCCTTCACGTCGGTGAGGCGGAAGTCGCGACCTGCATGGCGGTACGTGAGCCGCTCGTGATCGAGTCCGCAGAGGTGCAGTACCGTCGCGTGCCAGTCGTGGATGTCCATGACGCCGTCAACGGCGGTATCGCCAATCTCGTTCGTGCTGCCGAAGCTGAGTCCACCTTGGACGCCGCCGCCCGCCATCCACATCGTGAAGCCCTTTGCGTTGTGATCGCGGCCGTCGCCGTTCTGCGCATAGGGCGTTCGACCGAACTCGCCGCCCCAGAGGACAAGCGTGTCGTCGAGCATGCCGCGCTGCTTGAGATCGGCAAGGAGCGCCGCAATCGGTTGGTCGATCTCGCCGCACTGCTTCGCGAGTTCGTCGCGAAGATTGCGGTGCGTATCCCAACCGCCGTGGCTCACTTCGATGAATCGGACGCCCTTCTCCGCGAGGCGTCGCGCGAGCAGGCACTGCCGTCCAAAGCCATCTGTCGGCTCCTTGCCAATGCCGTACATATCGAGCGTCGCCTTCTTCTCATCAGACAGGTCGACCAGATCCGGCACTTCTGCCTGCATACGGAAGGCAAGTTCGTAACTCTGAATCACGCCCTCGAGTTCGCGATCTTCCTTCTCTCGCTTCAGCCGCTCCTTGTTGAGTCGCTGAATCAAGTCGATCTGCTCGCGCTGAGACTTGGTGCCGTAGCGCTCGTTGTCGATGTGGGGAATGGCATCTTGCGACTGATTCGCACGGTTCCCACCGATACGCACGGGCGTCGCTTGGTACGCCGCTGGGAGAAATCCATTCCCGTAGAGCTGTGCACCGCCGTTGTCGCCACGAGGATTGATCGCAACGAACCCCGGGAGATTTTCGTTTTCCGTGCCGAGGCCGTAGAGGCTCCATGCACCCATCGACGGGCGCACGAATTGAAACGAACCAGTGTGCAACTGAATGGACGCTTGCGCGTGCGCGGGGATCTCGGCCTTCATGCCGCGCAAGAGGCAGAGTTGATCGGCCTGCTTCTGCAGATTCGGAAAGAGATCGCTGATCCAGAGACCAGACTTCCCCGACTGTGAGAACTTCCATGGGCTTGCGAGGAGTTTCGAGTTCCCGCGGAAAGTCTTGCCATCCATCGACGCGAGTTCGGGCTTGTAGTCGAAGGTATCGACATGACTCGGCGCACCTGCCATACAGAGAAAGATGATGCGCTTCGCGCGCGGTGCGAAGTGCGGTCGCTTCGGCGCGAGCGGATTGAGTCCTGCGTCGTCGTCTCCAAGGAGGAACGATGCAGCACAGGCACGCGAAGCCATCGACGCAAACGCAACAGAGCCAAAACCGCATGCGGCCAGGCGCAGCATCTCACGACGGCTGAGAGCGGTGGGGAGGCGGTTGTTGCAGAGTTCGGACATGGTGCACTCGTTTCTTGAGGTCTCGCGGAGGAAGCCGTGTGAGAAGTCGTGTTCGTATTCGTGATCGTGGAAAGGGCAACTTGTTTGTGTGGCAATCAGTCGACAGTTCGGAATTCACCCGACAGTACAAGCGCTTGGCACAGTGCCGACCATTCCGGATTGCGCGGCGGAGGAACGCCTTCGCTCGTCGATCCAGCAGCGCGCTGTTGGATGCGTTGGCGAATGCGATCGCGCACGGTTCTGCTTTGCCCATTGTTCGACGCGGCTTGCGCTTGGGATTGCTCGCGCCCGTATGCGGTGCGGAAGTCATCGAGGAAATCGCTGCAAGCACGCATTTCCGCACTCGTGGGCTCTCGACCAAATGCGATCGTGAACGCAACTGCGATGCGACCGCGTTCATCTCGCTCGGCGCTCGTAACCCGTACTGCGAAGGCATCTGCAATGCGCGTGATTTCGTCGCTATTCAAGAGGTAGAGCGCCTGCGTTGGCACATTCGTTGCATCGCGCTGGCCTGTGACGAATGAACTCTCTGCGAAGTCAAACACTTCAAGCGACTCTGGCGCGCGGTCGCGGAGTATCGGGAGATACACGCTTCGTTTCCCGTCACGCGCATCGAAGAGGCCTGCGAACATGCGATCTGCCTGCGGCCCTCGCATGCCACCTTCACTGAGATTCACGGGTGATCCAGCGCGTGGGGCGAGGTCAAGTGAACCTGCAGTGGCCAGCATCGAGTCGCGAATCGCTTCGGCTTCGAGACGCTTCTTTGGCATGCGCCAGAGGTATGTGTTGTCTGGATCGATCTCGGCATCACGCGCATCAAACGCGCTTGACATGCCATAGGCCTGTGTCAGCATGATTTCGCGAATCAAGGCCTTCGTGCTCCAGTCAAGCGCGATCAGCCGCGTCGCAAGATGATCGAGCAACGCAGGATGCGACGGAGCTTGACCGCTCATACCGAAATTGTCCGGCGTTGGCACGAGGCCTTTGCCGAACAGATGGAGCCACACGCGATTCGCCCACACGCGTGCTGTCAGCGGGTTGTCATCAGAAGCGATCCACTCTGCAAACTGCAGGCGTCCGCTGCCCTTACTGATGCGAGGTTCGTCGCCATGGGAAAGAACTTGCACGAACCCGCGCGGAACAACGACGCCGGGCTTGTCGAGTTCCCCGCGATCAAGCATGCGAGCGTTCACGGACTTTGCACGATCGACTACACCCATGGCAACCAAGTTGTCGAGTGTGGGCGCGCCGTTTTCATCGAAGCGATCGAGGAGCGAACCAACATTTTCGGTCACGCCGCGAGTCGCACGCGCGCGGACGATTTGTTGTTGGATGTTTGAAGGAACTTCTTCGCCGCGTCGTCGTGCTGCTTGGGCTTCTGCGATCACCGCATTCGACTTCTCAAGTTCCTCGCGCGCGCGTGCTTCTGCGGCGCTCAGCAGCGAAACTTGTTGTCGAGACATGGAAGGTCCGAGCGGGACATCTGCGTCATCGGGAAGTGCAATGAGTTCTGCAGGGTGATTGTTTTGCGCTGCGTCGAAGGTGCCGTAGCGCGTGTCTGTCGAGAGGAAAATGCCAGCGACTGCGTAGTAATCCTTCTGCGGAATTGGGTCGAACTTGTGATCATGGCAGCGTGCACACGCAACGGTGAGTCCAAGCATGCCTTGCGTCACCGCATCGATCTGTTCGTCTGCAACATCCATTTGAAACTGGGGCTTCCCGCGGGCGTTGTGGCTCTTCGGCCCGATGGCGAGGTAACCAGTTGCAATGAGATGTTCTGCGCGCTCGGTGGAGTTTGCAGCTGGCAAGAGGTCGCCCGCAAGTTGCTCGACAAGGAAACGGTCGAACGGCTTGTCTTCGTTGAAGCTTGCAATCACATAATCTCGATAGCGCCAAGCATGCGGGTAAAGCGTATTCGCTTCTTTGCCGCTCGATTCTGCGTATCGCGCAACATCAAGCCAGTGTCGACCCCATCGCTCGCCGAACTGCGGGCTCGCGAGCATGCGATCGATGGCGCGCGCAAACGCGTCCGCTGAAGAGTCTTTCTCGAACGCAGCGAGTTCTTCAACAGAGGGCGGAAGCCCAAGAAGGTCGAAACTCGCACGACGCAAGAGTGTGCGGCGATCCGCTTGGGATGCGGGTGTCAGGCTGCGTGAGGAGAGTTCGGAAAGAATGAATTGATCGATCGGCGTGTGCAGCCAGTTGGCAAACTCCTGCGAAGCACCCGAAATGTCTGGCGTCGCCTGTTGCCGCACGGGTTGATACGCCCAATGGGTTTCTTTCCCGCGTGCGATGTCAGCGGCAGTCCAGCGATGCGCGGTTCCTGGTGATGCGCCGGATCCAACAGCTCCTTCGACGCGAGGATCGGGAGCGCCCATGGCAACCCACGCTTCGAGCGTTGCAATGTCTTCATCGCGGAGTTTGCCAGCTGGAGGCATCTCGTAGTCTGCGTCCATGTAGCGCACAGCGCGCACGAGAAGACTCGAATCGATATCGCCGGGAACGATTGCTGGCCCCGAGTTGCCACCTTTGAGCGTTGCTTCGCGCGTGTCGAGTTTCAGCCCGCCCTTTGCCTTGCCACCTGAGACAGAGTGGCAGCCGTAGCAGTTGGCTACGAGAATCGGTCGGACCTTCGATTCGAAGAATTTGAGTTCTTCGGCGGTGAGCTGCGGTTGCGCTTCCTTGTCGGCCGAGGCGGCGAACCCAGTCGATGCTTCGGTTGATGCTCCCATGGATGTTTCGTCATCCATCATTTGCGCATGCGTCGCTGTGGCGACGATGCCAATCGCGGCCAATACAGCAACTGCGAAGACGGTTTGCAGGTGGGGGCGCAGGGCATCAAAGCGTCTGAGAGTTGACATGGTGGGGCTCAGCATGGTGGGGCTCAGCATGGTGGAATTCTCGACGAGATGGGCCCGCGCGCAACACTCGGTTGGAGGGTTCGCTCGTAGCGCCGATTGAAACGCCGGGATGCGTTGGCGCATTGCGATTGGAATCTCGTCTTCCCGCATTTTGATTACATCGGCCGAGCGATGGCCGCGGATCGCCGATCGTGAGCGTTCTCTGGGCGTTTTCTGGGCGCTCTCTCGGCGCTCTTTGTGAGGGAAATTGGTGCGCCGCGCTTGCAAATGCGCGCTCCTGCGCGACCTTCTCGGGGGCGGTCCGAGATCTGCGACCGCCGCTTGAGGGCTGTGACCTTGAATGTGACTTTGGGTCGACTGTATCGCCCTGCGTAGATTTTCCCCGATTGGCGTTCCTCATGCTCCAACTGCCTTCTCTCCCTCGTTCGGTTTCATCGCGAATGGCTGCCGCTCTCATGGCGTCGGTCAGTGCTGTCGCCTGCCATGCGCCGGTGTTTGCGCAAGGCGCGAATCTCTGCGCCGACGCGCAGTACATCAAGGGGTACGGGTCGTACGCATTCAATACAGCGGGTGCAACCACCGACGGCGTGGCCGACGCCCTCTGCCTCTTCTCTTCGCAGTCAAACATCTTCAACGATGTCTGGTTTCGCTTCGTCGCGCCCGAGACCTTCGTGGTCGAGGTCACGAACTGCAGCGCGTCCGCGCTCGACTCGAAGATCGCGATCTACGCAGACAGTTGCGCTGGTCCCGTGATTGCATGTTCGGATGACAATTGCGGATTGCAAACGCGCGTGAGTTTTGCAGCAACAGCTGGAGCGACCTACCTCATTCGTATCGGCTCGTTTAACTCGGCCGTCACTGGGAGCGGCACGCTGACTGTTGCGCAGTTGCCGCTTCTTGGCGATGTGACCGACAAAGCGACAGGCCAGCGATATGTCGCTGTCGCAGCGACAACATGGACTGGAGCAGAGGCTTTAGGTGTTGCGCTCGGCGGACATCTCGTGTCGATCGGCGATGCGGCGGAACAGGAGTTTGTGTGGCAGAACTTCCGCACGCTTGGTGGCGTTGATCGGCGCATTTGGATTGGTTTTTCGGATCAGACCGTCGAGGGATCGTTTGCGTGGTCCGACGGAACGCCCGCGAAGTACACCAACTGGAACACGGGTGAGCCGAACAACTCGGGCAACACCGAGGACTACGCAGAGATGCTGGGTTCGTCTGGCAAGTGGAACGATCTCAACAACACGGGCTCGGGCTACCCACACATTGCGGTGATCGAACTTGCAGGTGGCGGTGGCGGCGGCGGTGGGTGCCCAGCCGACCTTGATGGTGATCAACTTGTCACCGCCGCGGATCTGTCGCTGCTCCTTGCGAATTGGGGCGGACTACCCGACTTCGATATCAGCGGAGACGGCTTTGTCGACGCCGCTGACTTGTCGCTCTTGTTGGCAGCGTGGGGTGATTGTCCGCTGTGAATGGCGTGCGGTGCGTTCAGGTTGTTGCGCCGACGGATGTTTCGATCGCAAAGGTGGCCGCTCCAAGGTGCGCGAGTTGCGCAGCGCGGAGTGCGCCAATCTCATCGCCAAGCGCGTGCTCTGTGCCGCCATCGACAACGGCGAATCCTGCGCGAAGTGCGTCTGACTGGAGCGTGAGTTCAGGCGGTCGTGACGGCGCATAGCGTCGTTCATCGCCATCGATGCGGTGGGCGAGGCGCGCGCGTTCAAACGCAGCGAGCAAGAGTCGCGCATTCGAAGGCGTGATGGAGCAATGGCGCACAAGAGTGTCGACACTCGCGCCGCGACCCTTGCGAAACTGCGCGCAAATCGCACGGAAACAGGGGATTGCCTCTGCTGGTTCCAAAATGTCTGGAGCGTTTGCCCCCGCAGCGAGCAGACGGCCATTTCGGCCAAAGCCCTGCAAAATGGCCGAGACTTGTAGGCCAAACAACACGACCAACCACATGAGATAGATCCACAGCATGAGCAGTGGCACAAGTCCGAGTGAGCCGTACAAGCGACTTGCAGAGAAACTCCCAGCAAGCGACGCACCAAGGAAGCGTTTGCCGACCTCGACAAGCAGCGTGGCGACGAATGCACCGATGATGGCAGCGCGAAGTTCGACCTTTGCATTCGGCACGGTTGCGAATGCGGCCGCAAGCAGCAGCCACAACGAAACAAATCCGCCGACAACAGAGAAGAGTTTGGTTGCGAGGACGGCGGCAGTGCTGTCTGCGCCAATCGCGTCCGCGCCAGCGCGAAACGCCAGCGGGATGGCTGCGAACAGAACTGGGCCTGCGGTGATGACGAACCAATAGATCAGGACGCGCCGCACAAATGGTCGTCCGCTCGGCGCGCGATAGATCGCATTGAAACTCGATTCGATGGCGACCATCGTCCAAATCGCAGAGAAGAGGACCGCCAACGCGCCGACCAACCCGATGGCGGAAAGATCGATCTTTGCGGCTTCTGCTGCGACGGATTCGACCCAAACGCCAAGTGGCACAGCGGTCGCATCGCCATCGGCCGCGATCGTGACTTGATGCAGTCCAAGTGTGTGGGTGACGCTCGAGACGAGGTCGTCGAAGCCGTCCCCAAGCAGCGCGCGGGTGACGATCGTTGCGACGACGAGTACGGGGAGCAATCCAAAGAGCGTACGAAACGCGAGATTTGCGGCCATCGTCGGCGCTTGCGATGTGCGCAGTTGATGTACCGAGAATCGGAGTGCGCGCGCAAGTGCCTTGAGGTTGATGGGCTTCATGGTGACATTCAGATGACGCGCGTGTCTTCCGCATGACACAGCGGTCGACTGATTAGCGACTCGGATTCTGGTGCATAGGCACCATAGCAGCAGCGCGACGCAGACCCTTTTTGCCAATCCGTCGAAGTGTGCCGATGATCGATTGTGCTTTCTCGCGTAGCGATAGGACAGACAACCAAAACTTGAAGGATGGCAGAGCGACAAATCGCGGGGTTGCTGCGCCACCGAGACGCAGCGCTAGGATCCTTCCCCACACATTCGCTCGAACACCTAACAGGTTCGGTTGGCTCGCCGCAATTGAAGTGTTCGCAACTTGCACGATGTTCAGCAAACCCGAGTCGCGCATCGATTGCAGCCACCGTGCACCGCGTTCCGTACGAACGACGATCAGGCTCTCTCCTTCGGCGCCCTCCTTTGGTGGTTCATGCCACGGATCGCCCACAGAGATGTCGGCAAACTCGCCAGTATGGTCTGGGCAGATGTAGCAGCGCCACTGTCGGTGCTTCTGGAGAATTCGATTCCAACTCTCGTCGTAGGAGAACTTCACTTCGACTTCTTGGCCGTCGATCTTGCCCCGCGCGGCCGCGCTTCCAGGCCAACCGTGGCCGCGGTAGCGCAAACTCTCAACCGCGGTGGGGTCATCAAAACCCATCGCTCTCAGCATCTCAAGGGTTCCCCGCCATGTGGGAGTTCCCGCACAAAAGATCGCAACGGTGAGGGCGACCTTGTCAGCAACAGCCTTGTCTCTTTGTGCGAGGGCATGAACTGCCGCCGCATCGCACGGCTTCCCGATGAAGACTACCGGATGCTCAGCGGATTTCGCGAGATGGATCGAGTCCACCGGGCTTGCGGGTGCATATCGCGAACCTGCCGCGGCCCGCACATCTTCGGGAGTTCTACTGAGCACAGTCTCGTTCAACCACGCTTCGCCGCGGCGCGATCGGATGTGGAGCACTCCACCGGCGGCTCCGTGGACCGCGTGCATCGCAATCGCTGTCGCGATTCCACCGCTCGAGCCCTCCCAGCGGCTCCTCGAATCAACCGCGTGTCCCTTCCAGACCTCGAGTACCGGCCCCCACGCGTCCGCAACGGTGGGATCGAATCTCGATGACCAAGTTGAGCGGTCATGGCTGAGATTCACGCCTGGACACAATTGGACCATCGACTGCTCGATGGCATCCTCACGGACTTCCGAACACGGGATCGGCCGTCGTCCATGGTCAAGCACATCCGCCATGCGGTAGCGGTCTGGAGCCATCGAGGAGCAAAGGCCGCAGCCTGTACACAACTGAGCTTCCGCGACTGCCTTGATCGTTGCGATTCGCATGGGATGGATATCCTTCGTTGCCTGACGGAGGCCGCGAGATATCGGCATTCGATGTCAAGAAGTTGCACCGCAATCTGGCGTGCGGGTCAATGCAATGTTGGAGGCCCGAGCTCAAGACACTCGCGCTGTCTGTCGACAAATTGGTTGCGAATTCTCGGACAGTGCATGTTCGACACTATCTCTCAACCACCCCAGGCGCCCAGCAGGGCGCTGAGATCTGCAGCACCGACACTGCCATCGCCGTCGATGTCGCCGGTGCCCGAATTGCCCCAGTTTCCGAGGAGCACGGAGAGGTCGGCTGCGCCGACGCTGCCGTCACCATCGAGATCCGCTGGATTGGCCGAAGCGGCCGGCCCGCGGGTTGCGACCGACATGCTGTTCGGTGCTCCAGCAGCGCCGGGCTTGAAGAGGCCAAGCGTGCCCGTCACAGTGGCGGGGGGTTGGTCAGAGTCGAACCAGAAGTTGTACAGCGTGGCGAATCGAAGCGCGTTCGAATTCGGATCAACCGCGTGATCGCCGCCAGTCCATGTCACGGCACCGTTTGCAACGGTGGCTGTCCAATCGGTCGGACTGAATGGTTCGCCGGAGTGGTAATCGACATCTTTGAAGCCGATGTTTGTGACATTCGCGCCTGCACCAACGGGAACCGAGAACGAGCGACCGGAGCGATCGGAATTGAGGTTGAAGATGGCGTATTCGTAATGCCACCCAGCCGCACCGAGCGAGCGAACGCTTTCAGCCACGATGAAGCGGCCATCATTCGGAACATCCACATTGCGCGAAAGCACATCTGCATCCCACGAACGCCACACATCAAGGGCGGGCTTTTGCGTGATTGTCTGCCCCGTGGTTGTGATGTTGTACGAACCACCCGTCAGCGTGCCCACCAAGAACCGCGTGTACGACGCGTTGTTGTGCTTGTTGCCCGCTGCGGCGTCTTGTGGATGGATGTACTGCGCTTCGAAGTAATAGATCGCGCCAGGATTTTGCGTTGGATTGAGATCCGACGCAGCGATTTGCAATCGCCTACCAACAGTCGGATTCGGCGACGGCATACCAGCGCCGAAAGTGCCCGGGAAGGCGCCGGTCGCAGCGTTCACCTCGTGGCGTGGTCCAAGGCCACCTTGACTGCCATTGAGCGACGCGTCATATGGATCTGAGCAACCGACACCGAGAAGACTCGGACATCCACCGCCGGCAGGTGTGCAACTTCCGCAAAGCGATTGC
>JASGCF010000021.1 GCA_030054275.1 Limnohabitans sp.
GACAACACCACCATCACAGTGGATGAGTGCAATCACGGCACGCATGTGGCTGGGATCTTGGCTGCAACAGGCAACAACGCCGCCGGCATGGCTGGCGTGACTTGGAACGCCAAACTGTTGCCTGTGGTTGTCGTGAATGGCTGCAACGGCTTCGAATCGAATGTTGCCATCGGGCTGACATGGGCGGTCGATCAAGGTGCGCGTTTGGTCAATATGAGTTTGCAGTTCTATGGCTTCGGAACTCCGCTCCTACAAGCCGTGCAATACGCACACGGACTCGGTGCGATCATGTGCGCGGCGACCGGAAACAACGGCAACACGAATATCGCGGCGCCCGCGCTCTACAACCAAACGATCGCAGTCGCGTCGACAGATAACCGCGACATTCGCGCATCGAATTCGAATTTCGGCCCGGCCACAGATATCGCAGCACCTGGCGTCAATGTCTGGTCTCTTTCCGCCGGCGGAAGTGGGTACACGCTGAAGAGCGGAACAAGCATGGCGACGCCACATGTGACCGGCGTCGCAGCGTTGATTTGGTCGCTGAACCCGTCGCTGACGCGCGATGAGGTGCGACAGATTCTCCTCTCGACGACCGTCGATCTTGGCGATCCGGGCACGGACAACTACTACGGCGCCGGCCGCTTGAATGCTGCTGCAGCACTCGCAGCGGTGCCGCCAGCCGGTCCGCCGCAAGATCTCGACGGCGACGGTTCTGTCGGTGCTGCAGACCTGTCACTCCTCCTCGCAGCATGGGGCGCATGCACCGATTGCGACGCGTGCCCAGCCGATTTTGACGGTGATTGCACGGTTGGTGCGGCTGATTTGTCTCAGTTGCTCGCCGCGTGGGGAACCTGACGGAGCGCGTTCGCACGGAAGCCGAGCATCGTTCCGAGCGAGTATCGCAAGAGGGAATGCCGCACACGGCACCTTCCGCGCGACGCGGCTATCCTCGTCCCTCCTGCATGCTCGTCCCCATGGAACTTTCCCGGGTGCTGATTCTCGACGCAAGTCCTGAGCAGTTCATCACGCTCACTGAGTGTGGCGGCACGCGTAGTTTTGCGATCAAGATCGGTACGGCGGAGGCGTTGGCGATTGAACGGCGCTTGCGTGGACAGCGTGCGCCTCGGCCGCAGACCCATGATCTCTTGGAGCAAGTCATCGAGACGCTTGGTGCCGAACTCGAGCGCATCGTGATTCACCACCTCGACGGGGGCACCTACTACGCCAATCTGATGCTCCGCCGCGGTGATGAACTCTTGAAGGTCGACGCTCGGCCAAGCGACGCGATCGCGCTTGGCGTAGGACTCGAAACGCCAATCGAAGTGGCCGAATCGGTGCTCGAACTTGCGGGCGAAGAGCCGCCCGAAGTCGAGCCACCGATCGAGACGGGCGAGGGCGACGATGACGATGAGTAGTGGCGGCGAGCCCGTCGATACAACGCTTGGCGAACACGGCAGTCGCCCGTTTGAGTCGAGCGATGCAGCCGAGAGCACCGCATCGCGGGGGTCGCGGAACGCGCCAGCGATACTGCATCCTGCGTGTGGGTTTCTCTTGCCAGGTGACTGGGTCACGCAAGGTGAGCCGCGCGTGCGACTCGATCCACGCCCCGGACCTCGTGCTTCACAGGAAGCACCCATCGGCGGACGCCTCAAAGAGCGCCCAGACGACTTTCTTGTGGAGGAGATCCCGCTCTACCTGCCATGTGGTGAGGGAGAGCATCTTTATCTCGGTGTGCAGAAGACCAACATGCCACACAGCGAGATGCTGTCGCTGCTTTGTCGCCATTTCAAAGTCGATGAAGGCGCCATCGGTTTTGCTGGCATGAAAGATCGCGTGGCGATCACGCAGCAGACCGTCTCCATCCATCTGCCACAGGATCGGCCCGTTGGTGAGTTGCGTCACGACCGACTTGGCGTGTTGTGGGCTGTGCGACACAAGAACAAACTTCGCCGCGGGCATCTCAAAGGCAATCGATTTGCCATACGCGTGCGTGGCGTCGATCCGCTGGCTGTTCGCGCTGTGAAGCGTCGCATGGAAGAAATTGCGCGATCGGGTGCACCTGATTATTTCGGCGAACAGCGCTTTGGCTATCGCGTGAATGGGCATCTCCTTGGCCTTGCGTACACGCGCGGAGAGTGGCAAGCGTTGCTCGATGAATTGCTTGGAACGCGCGGCACGCCTTTCCCGCCGCATCAACTTCGGCAGCGCGAGGCGTACGAGTCGCGTGCGTTCGATGAGGGCGCGCGTCATTGGAAGGTGCACGATCCGGCTGAATTGGTTGCGATGCGCGCGCTTGCGCGCGGACGCGACGCGGAAGGTGCAGTGCGCGCGATTCCGGCGCACATCAAGAGTTTTTGGATGAGTTCACTGCAGGCGGCTATCTACAACGCAACGCTCGCCGCGCGGATTCGCGACCAAACGCATGCGACGATTTTGCGTGGCGATGTTCCAATGCTTGCGGGTAGCGCGAGTGTGTTTGCGATTCCAGCCGATGTGAGCGACGACGATCTTGCACGCGAGCGTGCGCGTTGTTTCGAGCGTGAAATCTCGCCCACCGGGCCCATTTTCGGACCATCGATGGTCGCAGCAACAGGTGAAGCAGCCGCGTATGAGCGCGCTGCACTTGCGCTTTTCGGTGCTGAAGAGCGGCTGTTCGCGCCACCAGCTCTCGAAGCACTTGGCGCACGACGACCGTTTCGAATCGAAGTGTCAAACTGGGAAATCGATGCGGGCGTCGATCTCCATGGCGCCTTTATCCGGCTTGCGTTTGACCTGCCGAAGGGCGCATTCGCGACGGTGTTATGCCGCGAACTGCTTGGTGTAGAGATCGGTGGATCTTGAGCGCGCAGCGCTCATTTCATACCGCAACGCCATGCGCGCGCGCTGCAGCGATGATCTGCGAAGCGGTGTCGCGCTCGTGATCGATGCGCACAGCGTGCCAACCACAAGCGCGCGCTGCGACACAATTGTCGCCAAGATCATCGAGGAAGAGAATGTCGCTGCCGACAACCCCAACTTTGCGTTCAAACGCGCGGTAGATCGCTTCGCCCGGCTTCTCAAGCCCAAGAAGATGTGAGGCATGTTGATGCTCGATTGCCGCGAATGCAGGCAGCCGCACCAACGCTTCCCAGTGACGATCATTGGTGTTGGAAAGACAGGCCGTCATAGCGCCCGTGGCGCGAATCGCACCAAGTGCGTGGGCAACGCCTGGGTATTCGTCGGCCAGGATCGCATCATGAGCTGCAAGCAGCGTCTCGCGATCAAGTCGACCGCCAAACACGCTGTAGGCGTGTTCCACAAACGCTTTGTAATCGTGCTCGCCGCGCTGGTGAAGAGCGGCATGGGCGTGCACACTTCGACGCTCGTCATCGGAGATCGATTCGAGCAGATATCCAGGCACTCCCACCGCATGCAGTGATTCTTCAAGCGTGCGGCGAATGCGAATCACAACGCCGCCAAGATCAACGCACACCAATCGAACCGGATGTCGTGCAACCATAAATCGCTCACGAGAAGAAGAGTGCGAAGTGTGCGGGTACTCGGGAATAGAGAAACATCACGCGCTTCGACGCGCCGAAATTTCCGAGGAATTGGGCCGGTTTTCGCGGGCAGCATCGGCAGCGCGCGCAACTTCTTTCGCGCGCTTCTGCGCTGCGCGGCGCTCTCGGAAGAACGCACGCAAGAGTTCAACACATTGGTTCGCCATCACGCCACCGTGCATTTCGCAACGATGATTGAGTCGCGCATCGTCTGGGATCGAGTACAGCGTTTCGCATGCACCGGCCTTCGGATCTGTGGCGCCGTAGACAAGTTTCGTAAGCCGCGCGTTCACCAATGCACCAGCGCACATCGGGCACGGTTCAAGGGTCACCGCCATCGAACAACCTTCAAGTCGCCACTCGCCAAGCTTTCGGCCGGCCTCGCGAATTGCCACGATTTCAGCGTGCCCCGTCGGATCGGCTTCGCGCTCACGGTTGTTGGCCGCTTCCGCGATCACCTCTTCGCCGCGATACACAATCGCAGCGATCGGCACTTCTCCATGAAGAGCTGCTTGGCGGGCGAGTCGAATGGCGCGTTCCATCATGCGCACATCGATATCGCTCACGCCAGGGTGCGCGGTGCGCACAAGGCGGAGTGAGTTCATCGTTCGTCTTCGTCTTCGGCCAATGCGTGCAAACACAAGGTCTGCACGACCAGCTTTCAACGACCCTCCGAGGGTGTGCTTCCCGAAGTCTCGACAACTTCGGCATCGGTCAGCCGAGGCGCGAATCACGACGATCCGCTCCCGGTGCCTCCGTCATCGTCGCGACGAACTCCTCGTTGCAAATTGTCTTCGCGCGATTCGCGTCCATCAGCCTCCCAAGGTTCCGTCTGTGCGGCCTCTGCGGGTTCGGCACCCGCAGCGCGGACCGAGAACACGCGTCCCGCAGCCACTTTGTGCGCGGGGACGACCACGAGAAGGAGGATGCCGAACTCGTAGAGCGCCCAAAGCGGCCCGAGAAGCAGCAGCATCGAAACGACATCGGGCGGCGTCACGACCGCTGCCACGATGGCCATGATGAGGATCGCCCAACGACGCTTCTCACGCAGGAATTTCGGACTGATGATGCCAACCCATCCAAGCAGCAGAATCACCACGGGCATCTGAAACGCAACCACACTGCCAAGGAGCAGCATGAGCGTGAACGAGATGTACTCGCTCAGTCGGTATTGCTGGGAGATGCCACCGAGGACCGTGAGTGGTATTTCGAGAATGGACAACTTCGGAATGCCGTCGTCGTCCGGCGCCACGATGTGGGCGGAGAGGTCTTGGGTGACTTCGACAAGCGCATTTGGAGCTTGCGTCCGCAAGGGGACAGCGACCCGCAGCACTTGGTCCGTCGCCGAAATCCACGAGTCGCCAGGCTTTGGATTTGGCGGATCCTCATCAAGAATCGGGAACGCCAACGGGCGTTCGCTTGGTTCGGAGCGTGTGGGCGGGTCGACGCTTGCGGGGGCTTCCGATGCGGGGGCTTCCGATGCGGGCTCGGGCGTCTTCGCAACCTCTTGGTTCTTCGCAACCTCTTGGCTCTTCGCAACCTCTTGGCTCTCCGCAACCACGGGAGTCGTTTCGGGAATGGGCACCTTTCGCGGCTGCGATGCGCCGAATCCCACGAGGAAAAGCAGCGTGAAGGGGAGAAGCACCCAGTAGAAGAGCGCGATACCTAAGAGCGTCAGGATCGACGACAGCGGCACCAAGAAATACACATAGCGGCGCTCGTGCTTGTAAAGCCCTGGCTCGATGAACTTCCACAGTTGAAACAGAATCCACGGTGCGCCAACGCACAACGCAGCGATGATCGCCAGTTTCATGTCGGTGGCGATGGTCTCGGCTGGCGAAAGCGCTTGGATTTGAATGGTCTGACCGTTCGCACGCAGCGCTGCAAAGAGCGGCGCGATCAGGATCTCTCGGATGTGCGGGGCGATGAGAAAGAACCCAATCGCGAGCGGAAGCGGCACCACAACCGCCTTGAAGACCCGCACTCGCAATTCCTGCAAGTGGTCCCCGAAACTCATCGTTCCGAGGTCTGCTTCTGGTTGGTCACGGGGCGACATGAAGCGAAGAGTGTACGAAAGCGGGGCGAGTCAAGCAGTCATGCTCGAACCGCGAACCGCCGCGGGTACGCTTCGCGTGTGATTGATACGCATTGTCATCTCACCTTCCCCGAGTACGAGGGGCGCGTGGCCGCGATCCTTGCTGAGGCGCGCGCACACGGCGTGCACGGTGCCATCACGGTTTCGACAACGACGGCCGACGCGCTTCGCACAACACGATTGGCTGAACAGCACGAACACCTGTGGGCCACGGCTGGAATTCACCCGCTCTACGCCGATGAGCCTGCCAACTGGGAGGACCTCCGTACGGCCGCTCGCAGCCCAAAATGCGTTGCATGGGGGGAACTCGGCCTCGATCGCCACTACAGCGACCCGCCGCAATCCCTGCAGTTGCCGCTGCTCGAAGAGCAACTCACGCACATCGCCCAGTGGCAGCGCGACGAACCAAGCCTCGCGAAGCCAATCGTCATTCACTGCCGCGAGGCGTTCGACGAATTGCTTCCGGTGCTGGCGAATAGCGGGCTTCCGCGCGACCGATTCGTCTTCCACTGTTTCACGGCGGGGCCGCGGGAAATGCGGCTGTTGCTTGATTTCGGCGCGTCGGTGTCGTTTACGGGCGTCGTGACCTTCCGGAACGCCAAGGAAACGCACGAGGCTGCTCGCATCGCCCCGATCGACCGCGTCATGGTTGAAACGGACGCCCCGTTTCTCACCCCCGAGCCCCACCGCACAGTGCGACCGAACGCCCCGCGGTATGTGGTGCATGTCGCTCATGCACTCGCACAACTTTGGAATCTTCCGGAAGCAGAAGTTCGATCGCGCCTTACTGCGAACGCACAGAAGTTCTTTGGGCTTCCTGCGAGCCTCTAGTTCCGCCTCATTGATGGCCCGAGAACGGTTGAACCGATCACCGACAAGTCTTTCCGCGGTTTGACGGTTTCTGCGGCAGGATCTACGATGGCGAAATCGACTTCGTGAAATTTTGCACGAAGTCGTGTTTGAACTTTTCTGGGTTGACGCCCAGCCTACGGAGCTCCTCAAGAGATGAGCAGGTTTCTCTTCCCGCGATGGTCGAACCTCGTGCTTCCGACCATCATCCTCGCAGCCCTCACGATTCCGGTGTACGCGGTGTTTTTCGTCGCGTACGGGTTCAGCCCCAAGACCCTTGAAGTTGGCTACCAACCGAAGCAGCCTGTGCCGTTCAGCCACGCACTGCATGCGGGCGAACTCGGCATGGACTGCCGCTACTGCCACACTTCGGTTGAGAAGGCCGCGCACGCAAGCGTTCCTCCGACGCAGACTTGCATGAACTGCCACACGCAGATTCGCCCGCAAAGCCCGAAGCTCGCGGATGTGCGCGAGAGTTACGAAACAGGACTTCCTGTGGAATGGACTCGCATCCACAAGTTGCCTGACTTCGCGTACTTCGATCACAGCGCCCATGTCAATCGCGGCATCGGCTGCGTTTCATGCCACGGACGCATCGACAAGATGGAAGTCGTCTATCAGAAGTCTGCGCTCTCAATGGGTTGGTGCTTGGAGTGCCACCGCAATCCAGATCCGAATCTTCGCCCAGTTAGCGAGATCACGAATCTTGCGTACGACGGTGCCACCGAACTCACACAGACAGAGCGCGACGCGCTGAAGAAGAAGTACCACATCAGCCCAAGCGAAGATTGCTCGACTTGCCACCGCTGAGCGCTTTCGAGGCGCGACGCTTCAACGACGACGCTTCAACGACGACGCTTCAAAGTTTGAATTCATGAACACCGCTGGACGCGCGTCCAGTTACCGAGACAGGGATCACGATGCACGACTCACGCAACGGCTGCGACACCTCGAGCAAGGATGCAGGGCTCACATTTGCCCGCGCCGAGTATTGGCGCAGCGCCGAAGATCTTGAGAAGACGCCCGAGTTCCGCGAAGTCATGGCGCGGGAATTCGGCCCAAACGCGCAGGAACTCGCAACAGGCGAAGATCGCCGAACCTTCATCAAGTTGATGGGTGCGGGCATCGCGCTTGCCGGACTTGCTGCCTGCCGTCGCTGGCCAGAATCGAAGATCGTTGCGTTCTCGCAAGCACAGAGCGGCCGCACCGCTGGCGTGCCAGTGCACTACGCGACCGCCGTTGAGGTCGGTGGCATCGCGTGGCCGGTGCTCGCCAAGAGTTTCGATGGGCGCCCCATCAAGTTGGAAGGGAACCCAGCGCTGCCATTTGCCAGCGGCTCAAACGCCATCGTCCAAGCGCGCATCCTCGAACTGTACGATCCAGATCGCAGCCGCACCGTGCTGAAGCAAGGTCAAGCAAGCGACTGGAACGCATTTGCGGCGTGGTGCGGTGAGAACGCAACCAAGTTCAAGTCGAATGGTGGAGCTGGACTCGCTGTGTTGGTCGATGCGTCGATGAGCCCGACGCTCGACGACATGAAGACGCGCTTCCTCGCAGCCTTCCCGAAGGCGTGGTGGGGATCGTGGAGCGCGATGTGCGCGGACCATGTGGTCGCTGCATCAAAGGCAACGGCTGGCGCGTTCGCGCTGCCGAGTTTCGACAAAGCGAAGGTCATCCTCGCGCTCGATACCGATTTCTTGGGCTGCCCATCGACTGGTATCGCGCATGCTGCAGCGTGGGCGAAGGGTCGCCGCGTGGAAGCAAGTGATCCGTCGAAACAAGAACTCTCGCGCATGTATGTCGCAGAGCCTTCACCGACGGTCACAGGCATGAGCGCTGATGAGCGTTTCGCGCTGCGTCGCAGTGATGTGGTGGTGTTTGCTGCGTTGGTTGCGAAGGAACTGGGCCTTGGTGGAAGCGGCGCGATTGACGCCATCGCTGCAAGCCCACGCGCAGGCACCATGCTTGGCGAGCACGGCAAAGAAGTCTTCGCGCAACTCGTTGCAGATTTGCGCGCAGCTGGCCGCGAAGCATGTGTGGTCGCGGGTCCGATGCAAGACCCAGCAACCATCGCGATTGCCGCACTCATCAATGAGAAGCTTGGCGCGGTCGGTACAACGGTCAACTATGTGACCGGACCATCGAAGGGCGGCGCTGCACAACTCAAAGAACTCGCTGGCGCGCTTGACGCTGGCGCCATTGACACGCTGGTCATTCTCGGTGGAAATCCTGCATACGACGCGCCTGCGGACCTCGGATTCGCGACGAAGCTCGCGAAGGCGAAGACACTCGTGCACCATTCGTTCTACGCGAACGAAACCAGCCGCCTTGCAGCGTGCACATGGCATGTTCCAACGGCGCACTCGCTTGAGAGTTGGTCTGACGGCCGCGCCGTCGACGGCTCGATCGTCGTGCAGCAGCCGATGATTCTTCCGATGCTCGACGAAGCGCAAGGTGGTAAGAACGCCTTGGAAGTGCTTGCGACGCTGACAGGCGATGAGCAGACTTCGAGTTACGAAATCGTGCGACGCGCGCACATGAAGGTCAGCGGACTTTCTGGCGCAGCGTTTGAAGCATGGTGGCGTCAGAACCTCGATCGCGGTTTCGTCGAAGGAACATCGGCGAAGTCCGTTGCTGTTGCGAAGGTCGACGCGAGCGCCATCGTTGCGCCAGCGGCTGCTTCGGGTGAAATGGAAGTCGCATTTGCGTTCGACGGGAAAGTCGCGGACGGCTCGTTCGCGAACCTGGGTTGGTTGCAAGAACTTCCAGATCCAACCACCAAGATCACTTGGGACAATGCGTTGCTCATGTCGCCTGTCACAGCCCGCAAGTTGGGCATGAAGTCTGGCGACCTCGCGAAGGTCACCGTCGGCAGCGCGTCGATCGATGCAGCGGTTTGGATGCTGCCGGGGCACGCAGATGACTGCGCAACGATCGCACTCGGATATGGGCGCGGTGACGCAGCAGGACGCATCGCCAACGGTGCTGGCTTCAACGCCTATCCGCTTCGCACGACCGACGCACTCGGCTCGGCAAAGGCCTCGATTGCGAAGACTGGCGCGACCTACTCATTCGCGCATACGCAAGACCACGGCGCGGCCGACGCGCTGATCGCAAGCGTGCCCGCGGACGGCATCCAAGCGCGACTTCCAAGTTTGGTGCGCGAAACAAGCCTCGCGAACTACAAGTCACACCCCGATTTCGCGCGCCATGTAGGCCATGTCGCACATCGCCTGTCGTTGTGGGAAGAATCGAATCTCGACGGTGCGAAGTACCGCTGGGCGATGACGATTGATCTCTCGACCTGCACGGGCTGCAGCGCGTGCGTCGTTGCGTGCCAAGCAGAGAACAACATTCCAATCGTTGGCAAGGCGATGGTTGCGCGCGGCCGTGAAATGCATTGGTTGCGCATTGATCGTTACTTCCGCGGATCAAACAGCGACACGCCAGCAAGTTTCGCCGTGCAACCGGTGACTTGTATGCAGTGCGAGAACGCGCCATGCGAGCAAGTCTGCCCCGTCGCTGCCACCGTGCACGATGAGCAGGGCATCAATGTGATGATCTACAACCGTTGCATCGGTACGCGGTACTGCAGCAACAACTGCCCGTACAAAGTGCGGCGCTTCAATTTCTTCGACTATCAGAAGCGCACGCCAGATCGCGAGGAAGGCTTCCTCAAGGTCGGTCTCGACTATTACAAGGGCATTCCCGACGCGGAATACGCGATCACCGACAAGCCCGCCGCATGGTCGCGCATGCAGCACAACCCCGATGTCACGGTGCGTTCGCGCGGCGTGATGGAGAAGTGCTCGTTCTGCATGCAGCGCATTCAAGAAGCGAAGATTCGCGCCAAGAACGCGTGGGCGAAGGCCGGTGGCACAGAGAGCGGCAAGGATCAGTGGTCCATCGCCGACGGCACGGTCGTCACCGCCTGCCAACAAGCATGCCCGACGCAAGCGATTGTGTTTGGCGATCTCAACGATCCGAAGAGCCGCGTTTCGCAACTCGTCAAGAGCCAGCGTTCCTACGACCTGCTCGAAGAACTCAACACCAAGCCACGCGTGAAGTACCTCGCGCGTGTCAAGAACCCCGGCGTCGATCATTCGCATGACGACCACGGTCATTCCCACGATCACGATCACGACCACGATCACGCCCACTAAAGCGCGCACACCATGACGACGCTCTCCCACGATTCTCAACTCGGACAGATGTCCGACAACACCGTCGACCGACCAGGCGAACGGGCGCCTCTCGTCCTCAACATGAACACATTCGGACAGGTCACTGCGACCGTGTGCCGCGTGAATGAGGCCGAGAAAGCGCCGACTGCTTGGTACATCGCCTTCGCTGGAGCACTTGGGCTTCTCAGCGTGCTTGGTGCATGCATCGGTTACCTCATCGTCACCGGCGTCGGCGTATGGGGCCTCAACAACCCTGTCATGTGGGCGTACGACATCACGAACTTTGTGTTCTGGGTCGGTATCGGTCACGCAGGCACGCTCATTAGCGCGATCCTCTTCCTGTTCCGACAGAAATGGCGCACGGGAATCAATCGCTTCGCAGAAGCGATGACGATCTTCGCAGTCATCTGCGCAGGCACTTTCCCGGGCATCCATGTTGGTCGCGTGTGGTTCGCGTACTGGCTCTTCCCAATTCCAAACCAAATGGAGATGTGGCCGCAGTTCCGCTCGCCGCTTCTTTGGGATGTGTTCGCGGTTTCGACCTACTTCACGGTGTCGTTGCTCTTCTGGTACACGGGCATGGTGCCCGACCTCGCCACGCTGCGCGACCGTGCGAAGGGCAAGTTGCAGCAAGTCGGCTACGGGATCTTCGCGCTTGGCTGGCGCGGCTCGAACCGTCACTGGCACCGTTACGAGCGCGCGTACCTCATCCTCGCAGCGCTCTCGACGCCGCTCGTGCTTTCGGTGCACTCGGTCGTTTCGTTCGACTTTGCAACATCGCAACTTCCTGGTTGGCACACCACGATCTTCCCGCCGTACTTCGTTGCGGGCGCGATCTTCTCGGGATTCGCAATGGTGGTCACGCTCGCCGTGCCAGCGCGCGAACTCTTTGGCCTGAAGGATCTCATCACGCTTCGCCACCTCGACAACATGAACAAGGTCATCTTGGTGACCGGTTGCATGGTTGGATACGCGTACTCGATGGAGTTCTTCATCGCGTGGTACTCGGGCGCGATGTACGAGAAGTTCGCGTTCATCAACCGCGCCTTCGGTCAGTACTGGTGGGCCTACTGGATCATGGTGAGTTGCAATGTGATTACGCCGCAACTCTTCTGGTTCAAGAAGATCCGCACCAGCATCCCAATCATGTTCGTGCTGTCGCTCTTCGTGAATGTCGGCATGTGGTTCGAGCGCTTCGTGATCATCGTCACAAGTCTTGCCAACGACTTCTTGCCAACATCGTGGGACATGTTCACGCCAACATGGGTCGACATCGGCACCATGGTCGGCGCGTTCGGTCTCTTCTTCACGCTGTTCCTTCTCTTCTGTCGCTACCTCCCGATGATTGCGATGGCAGAAGTGAAGACGGTCATGCCTCAAGCGGATCCGCACGGCGCTGGCGCCGGCAAGCATGGACATCACGGTCACGAGAAGGGTCACCACTAAATTCCCGCTCTGCGTCAGGCAGAGTTTCGACGAGATACACACGGTTTCCAACATGGCGACGATCGTCACCTCACCAACCGACACATCGCAGGAGCGTCCGGCCCCCAAGCCAACGCGCCTCTATGGCCTCATGGCCGAATTCGAAACTCCAGGCGACCTCATGGCCGCTGCAGAGAAAGTGCGCGACGCCGGCTTCCGCTGGTGGGATTGCCACACGCCATTCCCGGTACACGGGCTCGATGGCGCGATGGGCCTGAAGCGAACCGTGCTGCCGTGGCTTGTGTTCGGCGCGGGTGCGACAGGCACTTTGGTTGCGTTCTTGCTGCAGGCCTACACGAACTCATGGAATTTCCCCATGTGGGCTGGCGTGTGGGTGCACGGCTATCCGTTCCTCATCTCGGGCAAGCCAGCGATGAGTTTGCCCGCATTCATTCCCGTGATGTTCGAACTCACCATTCTCTTCTCGGCGCTTGCGACCGTGAAGTTGATGTTCCTCTTCAACGGGCTTCCGATGCTGTATCACCCGTTGTTTAAGTCGAATCGATTCCGCCGCGCGTCGAACGATCGCTTCTTCATTGTGATCGAGGCGCGTGATCCAAAGTTCCTGCCAAAGCGCACGGAGGAGTTTCTCCGCACCCTTGGCCCGACTTCGGTCGAGGCAGTGGAGGACTAAACCATGATTCCCAAGCCCCCACGCGTGTTGATTTTCCTCGGCGTTCTTGCCGGACTTGCAGCGATCGTGCCACCAGCGGTCATCGCGCGCGTACGCGCGACGCCCGATGAGAACCGCGCGGTACACATGTTCTTCGATATGGACTTCCAGCCGAAGTTCAAGACCCAAGCTGTGAACCCGCTCTTCGCAGATGGTCGCGCGCAGCGCTACGCCGTTGCAGGCACCGTCGCGCGCGGTGAGACCGACCTCGACACGCATCTTCACCAAGGTGTGGTGAATGGCGCGTGGGCAGAGTCGCTGCCAGCGGGTCTTGAGATGACCGACGCGTTCCTCGCTCGCGGTCAGCAGCGCTTCAACATTTACTGCTCCGTGTGTCACGGTTACGCCGGATTCGGTGACGGCACTGTGAACAAGCGCGCCATGGAACTCATGGCGAACGCTGAAGGACCGGTGTACGGCACCAGTTGGGTGCAAGCAAAGAGTTTGCATGATCCAGTGGTGCGCGAGCATCAACTCGGCATGCTCTACAACGTGGTCACAAATGGCATTCGCAACATGGCTGGCTACGGCGCGCAGATCGATCTCGAAGATCGCTGGGCAATCGCCGCCTATGTGAAGGCCTTGCAACTTTCCCAAAATGCCTCGCTGCAAGATGTTCCGACGGAACTGCGTGACAACTTGAAGAAGGGCAATCTGCAGAACGGCGAGGTGAAGTGATGGGTCATGGTTCGACACACGCCGACCTCAGCGCCGGCAACATTCAACTTCCCGCCTTCGCGCTTGGCTTCCGCAATGCAGCCATTGGCCTTGCCGTGATCGGCCTCGGCGCGGGTGCTGCGATTGGTTACACCGGCATGTTCGGAACCGACGCGCATCACTTTTGGCGCGCCTATCTCATCGCGTTCCTCTTCGCACTGACGCCATGCCTCGGCGGTTTGTTCTTCGTCTTCGTGCAGCACCTGACGCGCGCTGGCTGGTCCGTCGCGGTGCGTCGACCGGCCGAGGCGCTTGCCTCGAACTTGCGTTGGATTTGGATCCTGTTCGTGCCATTCGCGGTGCTTTGGTTTATGGGCAAGGCGAATGTGCTGTGGGTTTGGGCAGACATGGAGTCGCTCAAGGCCAACAACGAAGCCGAGTATCACATCGTGCATGCCAAGGAGGCGTTCCTCAACGCGAAGTTCTTCTGGATTCGCGCGTGCGTCTACTTCGGCGTGTGGGCCTTGCTTGCGAACTTCTTTGTTGGCAATAGCGTGCGTCAAGACGAGACTGGTGACATCGCGCTCAGTGAGCGCATGCAGAAGTGGGCTGGTCCTGCAGCGATTCTTTTCGGGCTGACCACGACCTTCGCCGCATTCGACTGGATCATGTCGATTTCGCCAGCGTGGTTCTCCACCATGTTCGGCGTGTACTTCTTCTGCGGCTGCGCTACAGCAGGATTCGCAACGATGATTCTTATCACGGTGCGTCTGCGTCAACTCGGCACGCTGAGGGGCATCGTGTCGCCAGAGCACATGCAGGATCTCGGCAAGTTGCTCTTCGCATTCGGCATGGTGTTCTGGGCATACATCGGCTTCAGCCAGTACATGCTGATTTGGTACGCCAATGTCCCAGAAGAAACTGGTTGGTTCCTTGCGCGTCAACTTGGTGGTTGGGCACCACTCTCGTTCGCGTTGCTCTTCGGACACTTCCTCATTCCATTCGTTGCGGTGATGAGCAAGTGGCAGAAGCGTCGCGCGCTGGTTCTTGCTGCGGCTGCGGTGTGGATGTTGGTGTTCCACTATGTCGATCTGTACTGGCTCGTGATGCCAGAAATTCCGCACGACATTGGCACCTTCTCGACCTACGCTGCGATCTCTGAAAAGTACACGAACGAAGCGACGCACATCGGAAACCCAGTCAACTTCTTGTTGGCCATCGGCGCGCTCGCGACGGTGATCGTTGGAACTCTGGGAACACTCTCGCGCATCGCACTCGTTCCGAAGAAAGATCCGCGACTTGCTGAGAGCATTCGCTTCGAGAACATGTGATTCGGATCGAGATCCGAACACACGCGCGAAGTGAAGCAAGAACGACAGACACGAACGACAGACACGCTCGAAAATCTGAACTCGAAAATCTGCACTCGAGACACGCATGGCAAACCACGCATCACACGACGAATCAGGTCAAATGGATGATCCAGAGATGGGTTCGACTTGGTTCTACTCGTTCGTTGGCATCATCTTCTTCATCGCATTCTGTTTGGCGGTGTCCGTGCTCTTCTTCGGTGTGCAACGCGACTTCGTCGACGAGCGCGTCGTCGACGAAAAGCCAGCGCTCGCAGCGGGCGTGAAGTTGTCGCAGCAGTCGCTCTTGGGTCAATACGGCACCTACGCCGAGGATGTCGACGAGAAAAAGGTCGAGCGCATTCGTATCCCAATCGATCGTGCCATGGAAATCATGGCGAAGGGCGCAACAACGAAGCAGGGTGAGTAAGCGCAATCGCGAAATCGCTTCAAGACGCGGCACTTCATACTGAGTACTCATGATTCTCTCGACGAACATCCTCCAATCAGCACGCGCTGCGGCAGTTGCCGCGGTCTTCGCGTGCATTGGCAGCGTGTCTGCGCAGTTGAATCTCGGTGTGCCGGAAGAATTGAAGGGCGTCGACATCGTCGAGAAGCTCGATGCGCAACTACCGCTTGACGCACGCTTCATCGATGACGGTGGTGAACAGGTTTCGTTGCGCGACTACTTCAAGGGTGACAAGCCAGTCCTGTTGCAGATCGGCTACAACCGCTGCCCAATGCTGTGCAGTTTGGTGCTCAACGGCACCTTTGATGGATTGAAGGGCGTTGATTGGACCCCGGGCGATCAGTTCGAAATCGTCTCGGTTTCGATCGACCCAGCAGAAACAGCGACGCTTGCGAAGGCGAAGAAAGAAGCGTACCTCGCGGACTTCGATCGACCAGGTGCAAGCAAGGGTGTTCACTTCCTCACTGGCACCGAGATCATGTCGAAGTCTGTCGCTGATGCGGTGGGCTTTGGCTACACGCGTCAGCCGGACGGCGAGTATGCGCACGCAGCCGCGATTTTTCTCGTGAAGCCGGACGGCAAAGTCAGTCGCTACATGTACGGCGCGAAATTTGATCCGAAGGATCTTCGCATGGCGCTTCTTGAGGCGTCGCAAGGTCGGATCGGAAACACCCTCGATCGATTTATTCTCTGGTGTCATGTGTACGACCCAGACGCGCGCGGCTATGTGCTGCAGGCGCGGAAAGTCATGTCTCTCGGTGGCCTTCTCACGGTGCTTGTCCTTGCGGGCGGGCTGACCGCGTTTTGGCGTGTCGAGTTCAGCAGAAGGAAGAAGCCCGTCGCGGAACTCCACGCAGCGGCAAACTCTCGCAGCAACGAGTAGTGAGGCAAAGAGCAGTGTTGAACATGATTCCCACCATTCTCTTGCAGACCAGCCCAGACGCAGCGCTCTCGAAGACGCAGGGCGTCACGCCGCGCACATTCTGGCTGCCCGAAGGCGCATCCACGATCGCGCCCGAGCTCGATTGGGTCTTCAACTTCATCAACTACATCAACTACTTCTTCTTCTTCCTCGTGGTCGGGATCATGTGCTACTTCGTGTGGCGCTACCGACAGCGCGGCCGTGAGGTGTACGCGCGTGGCCCCAACCACCACACCGTGCTTGAAGTGGGTTGGACTGTGTTGCCAACGCTCATCGTGGTTGTGATCTTCTTCATGGGCTTCAAGGGCTTCGTCAGCGCGAAGACAGCTCCCGAGAACGCGTACCAAATCGATGTCACAGCCTTGAAGTGGGCGTGGAAATTCAAGTATCCAAACGGCGCGCAGAGCGACGATCTCTATGTGCCCGCTGGACGCCCAGTGAAATTGGTCATGCGCAGCGAGGATGTGTTGCACTCGCTGTACATCCGCGACTTCCGCGTGAAGCAGGATGTTGTGCCCGGCCGTTACTCAAGCCTCTGGTTCCAAGCCGACAATCCGACCGGCAAGAACGAGAAGGGCGAAGACAACTTCCACCATCTCTTCTGCACGGAGTTCTGCGGAACCTTCCACTCCAACATGAACCGCAAGGTGTTCGTGCTGTCGCAAGACGAGTTCGATGGTTGGCTTGTCGAGCAGGCACGCTGGCTGGACAAGATCGATGACAGTGAACTTTGGTGGAAGGCAGGCCCCAAGTTGTTCGTGGCCTGTAAGACTTGTCACACGCTTGATGGCTCGGTGGGCACCGGCCCATCGTGGGGTAACTACGACGGCACCGGCAACATCTGGGAGCGCACCAAGACTGGTTCCACCCACAAGATTGATGGTGGCAAGAACCTTGGCGACATCATCGGGCCTGGCAAGGAATACGAGACACCGGATGGCTACATCCGCGAGTCGATCCTGAACCCTGGGAAGCATCTCGTCGACCCATATGGCAATGTGATGCCGACCTTCAAGGGTCAACTCAGCGACCGCGGCATTCAAGCCCTGATCGACATGATGAAGAACCTCGACAAGTTCAATAAGGATGGCACGGTGAAACCCGAGGCCATTCCGCAGACTGCTGGCGGGGCCGCCGGCGTAGCGGCGAAGTAACGCAAAGATCGCGGCAGACCGAACGCACCGACCAGAATCGAAGGACAGACGCCATGACCACGCTCGACTCACGACCGATCGCGACTGAGGCGAAGGACAACTACCTCACCTTTACGCGCGGCATTCTCTCTTGGATCTTCACGCTCGATCACAAGCGCATTGGCGTGATGTACCTCTTCGCAGTGCTCTCGTCGTTCTTTGTGGGCGGCGTGATGGCGCTGTTGGTGCGCACCAAATTGCTCTTCCCAGGGAAGGTCGATTGGATGACAGAGGACGCCTACAACAAGGCGTTCACGCTGCACGGTGCGATCATGGTGTTCCTTGTGATCGTGCCGTCGATTCCGGCTGCGCTCGGCAACTTCGTGCTGCCGATCATGCTCGGCGCGAAGGATGTCGCGTTCCCGCGATTGAACCTCTTCAGTTTCTACTTGTGGGTGATGGGCGCCATCTGCGCTGTGTACTCGCTCATGGCGGGTGGCTTCGATACCGGTTGGACTTTCTACACGCCGTACTCGTCGCAGTTCGCAGCGGGCGGCACGATTCCGGTGCTCGTTGGCGTGTTCATCCTTGGCTTCTCGTCGATCTTCACCGGCGTGAATTTCATCGTCACGATTCACAAGTTGCGTCCGCCGGGCATGACTTGGTTCCGTATGCCGCTCTTCCTGTGGGCGCTCTACGCAACCGCACTCATCCAGATTCTCGCGACGCCCGTTCTCGGTATCACGGTGGCGCTCTTGGTTGTCGAGCGCGCCTTCAACATCGGCATCTTTGATCCGTCGATGGGTGGCGACCCAGTGCTCTTCCAGCACTTCTTCTGGTTCTACTCGCACCCAGCTGTGTACATCATGATCCTCCCAGGCATGGGCATCATCAGCGAACTCATCTCTGTCCACAGCCACCGCCACATCTTCGGCTTCCGGTTCATTGCGTTTAGTTCGATCGCGATTGCGATCTTCAGCTTCCTCGTGTGGGGTCACCACATGTTCACCAGCGGCCAGTCGCCGCTCATGAATGTGCTCTTCTCAGCGATCACCTTCTCGGTGGCAATTCCATCGGCTGTGAAGGTGTTCAACTGGCTCGCCACCCTCTACAAGGGCTCGATCGCGTTGAACACGCCAATGCTCTATGCGTTGTCGTTCATGTTCCTCTTTACGATCGGCGGCTTGACGGGCATTCCTCTCGCCGTTCTCTCGACAGACATCCACCTGCACGACACCTACTTCGTCGTTGCGCACTTCCACTATGTGATGATGGGATCTGCGCTGATCGCCATGATCGGCGGCCTGCACCACTGGTGGCCGAAGATGTTCGGCGTGATGTACAGCGAGTTCTGGGGCAAGATCGCTTGCGCGCTTGTGTTCATCGGGTTCAACATGACCTTCTTCACCCAGTTCATGCTGGGTTCGCAAGGCATGCCGCGCCGCTATTACGCCTACCAACCCGAGTTCCAGATCTACCACCACATCTCGACTGGTGGCTCGTACATCATGGCAATCGGGTTCTTGATCACCGCCATGTA
>JASGCF010000284.1 GCA_030054275.1 Limnohabitans sp.
TTGTCCCCGATACAACAAACGGTGACCCGTTCCCTCATGCGGCGCCACTACCGTACAAACAGCGATCGACTGCGCGGTTTAGCGAGATCCACGCATCATACTTCTGCTCCAACTCTGTGAAATTCGCGATGAACGATTCTCCTCAGCCGACATCCGAGACGCCCAACCTGAAGCATGCAGCGCGCGAAACGCTTACTGGCGATCGTGCCTGCACGCAGTGTTTGCATCCGCTGGTTGGGCGCGCGATCGAACGCGAACCGAGTACGGGACTTCTCTATGTTCGCTGCGGTGAGTGCGGCAGCGCAACAGCCATCATGGAATATCCCAGCGGAACGCCATGGCTCAACCGCATGAAATCGGTGGTTGCAACCGGTTTTCTTGCCACAATGGTTGTTGCGATCATCGCACTCGCGTGCGTCGCTGGCGGTTTTTCCCTAGCCACTTGTGAAACTGCGACCGACATCAGCGCAGGCACTTTGGCCACGCAATGGGAGATTGCGTTTCCCGACGCAGATCGACAAAGTCAAGGACGATGGGACAACGCAGACCTCGCGTGGCTGGCAACGCCCGCTGGTCAAGCAGCCATCACGAAGTCACGATTCAATACTGACACCATTTTCGGTTGGGGCATTTTTGTCGGCCTTTCAGTCTTGGCCATCACGCCCTTTGCGCTTGCGCTCGGCATGGTTGCGCTGCGCCGTTCAGCGGTGTTTCGGGCGTGCGCCGGACTTCTACCAGTCCTCATCGGTTGCGCACTTTTTGTCGGCCCACGCCTACTCGTCGTGCTTGCGATGCAACAAAGTACTGCGCTGCGCCAGCCGACATGGTCGGAAGCAGCGAACGCCGCGAACTACGCGTTCTTCGCGGCTTGCGCGCTGATTTTGATGGCGACTGTGGCAGCGATCGCAGCCATGCTTGCACCTCAATTGGCAGCCATGGTGTTTGTTGCGATCTTGCCTCCGCGCGATCGGCGCTTGGTGGCATGGGTGTGGGAATGGCGCAATCTGCCAGTACCGCGCAAGCCGTAACCTCAACGAAGGGTCGCCTTCACAATTCGTACACCCAGCGATCGCTGCTACCCTTGCCTTCTTTCCCGTCGCCTCGCGGTGGCGGCTCACTCAACGGTACTTTCATCCAATGTCGCTTGTCACTCTTGCCAATCTTCGCTTCGGCCATGGAACACGCCTTCTGCTTGATGGCGTCAGCGGTTCGATTCACGAAGGTGAGCGCGTTGGGCTTGTTGGCCGAAACGGCTGCGGCAAGAGCACGCTCTTCAAACTCATCGCGGGGCTCATCAAGCCCGATGACGGTGAGGTGCAGATCGCGCGCACCGTACGAATTGGATATCTCGAGCAAGATCCCAAGCTGCCTCAGGGAAAAACGCTGCGCGGTGCCGCTGCAGAAGCGTTCGCTGTCATCGAAGCGTTGAAGTTGGAGTTGGAACAGGTCTACGACCGCATGGGGACGGCCGATGCAGCCGAACTTGAGAAGCTCATGAATCGGCAGGTTTCGATCGAAGAACGGATCGACGCCGCAGGTGGCTACGCGATCGACCACAAAATCGATGCAGCACTGCATGGACTTGGATTCACAGACGACGACTTTGACCTGCCGATCAGCGGCCTCTCGGGCGGACAAAAAGCGCGCCTCGGACTTGCGCGATTGCTGCTTTCAAGCCCCGATCTCCTCCTACTCGACGAGCCCACAAACCACCTCGATATCGAAGGCCGTCGTTGGCTTGAGGAATTCCTCGCCGATGAATTCAAAGGCTCGGTTGTGCTTATCTCGCACGATCGCTGGCTGCTTGATCGCGTCGTCAATCGCATCATCGAGATTGATCGCGGTGTGCTTCGCGAATATCCCGGAAACTATGCAGCGTTTCGCGCACTGCGTGCAGAGCGCATGCTGACGGTGGAGCGTCAACACGAGAAGCAACAGGATCGCATTCGCCAAGAACAAGCATTCATTGATCGCTATCGCGCAGGACAGCGCGCAAAACAGGCACGCGGTCGCGAATCACGCCTTGAGCGATTCAAGGAAGACAGTCTCGTCGAGAAGCACGCCGAGATGGGCGTGATGAATCTCGATCTCCCAGATCCTCCACCGATGGGCGACTTCGCGTTTGTTGCCGAAGACATCGCGAAGAGCTTCGGCGACCGCGTGTGCTTCCGCAACTTGATGCTCTCTGCGCGACCTGGGGATCGCATTGGAATCATCGGCCCGAACGGCGCAGGCAAAACCACGCTCGTTCGCACGCTTTTGGGCGATCTTGAAAGCGACTCGGGAGAGATCAAACGCTCGCCGCGGCTCTCCATCGGCTGGTTCCGCCAAACACAAGATCACATCGACCGTACCGTGCTCGCGTGGGAGTTCCTCCAGAACACGATTCGTTCACTGGAAGGCGCGCCTCGCGCGAGCGAACAAGAGGCGCGCAATCTCGCAGGCGCGTTCCTCTTCACAGGAGAAGAGCAAGACAAAGCCATCGGCGATCTTTCAGGTGGTGAGCGCGGGCGACTTGTGCTTGCGTCGCTGATCGCGAGCGCCAAGAACTTGCTCGTCCTTGACGAGCCCACGAATCACCTCGATATCCCAAGCGCGGAACGACTCGAAGAAGCGCTCGACAAATTCGGTGATGTTGATCGCACGAAGATCGGGGGCAAAGGCGGTCACGGCGGTGTGCTGCTCTTGATCTCGCACGACCGCGCGCTTCTTGACGATGTCTGTGACAAGTTCGTGATCCTCGACGGCGCAGGAAACGCCCGCGTTTTCGAGGGTTCATATCGTGATTGGGAAGCAAAGCAGAAAGCGGAAGCGTCGGAAGCGGTGGCGCGTGCGAAGAAGGCTGAGACCAAAAAGTTGGACACAAAACGCACCGAAGCGAACGGTGCGCTGAAATCTGCAGCAGCAAAGTCGGCTGCACCGACCTCGGCGAGCGCGACTGCCTCCTCCAGCGGCAAAACATCGTCGGCAACCCATGGGGCATCCAACAAGTCGCGCAGCAAATACTCAAATCTCGCGCTTGAGAAGATTGAGGCGCGCATCTCTGAGATTGGCCGCGAATTGATGGCCATCGACTTCGAGTTCGCAGATCCAAAGACTGCAGCCGACTCAGTGAAGACGAAGAAACTGCTCTCGCGCCGAGAAGAACTCGGTCGCGAACAGTCGGAACTTGAAGAGGAATGGATCCGCAAGAGTGGGTGAGACTCGCGGAACATGCCCGCGCGTATTCACGCTTGGCGGAAGAGCACTTCGCCCTCTGGACTCACCACTTCGACGCGCATTCCAGCGAGTGGCCCGGCGCGTTGCGATCCGCCGAAATTCCCCATCCCGTTCGGATCCATCACCCCGTTGATATCCACGATACCGCCGAAACCTGCAACGGCAACGCGGAACTGACTTGACTGCACCACTGCGCCCTCTGCGTCGAGCACATTCACCCGCACGATCTCACCAGCCTCGAAGCCGATCCCAATCACAGCAACGCGGCCAGAGTCGAGATCTGCATACACGCTCACATGTCCCCGCGGACGGCCATCAAGCGATGGTCGTACAGCCGCGAGATCGACATGGCGCGCACTCGAAAAATCGAATCCACGAAACTCGTGTGCCAAGCGCGCGACATCTTCTTCGAGAGATCGTGCGACCGTCGAGTCTGCCAATCGCCGCGAAAGCTCACTCAAGCGGTTGTTGAAGTAGAGCGACACCAACAACGAAGCCAAGAGCACAAACGACGCAGCACGCCAATACAACTGCCGTGGGCCGCGCTGTAGAGCGTTGCGTCGCGAGAGGTCTTCGATGAGTTCGCGCATGTCGCGTAATGAAGACTCTGATGCGAGAGCCGCGTTGGCAGTGCGTCCGTCGCGGCCCTCGGATCGCTGGGTATGTACGGTTGTCGCTGGGCCAATGGTCGCAAGTGGCTGCGCGCTGCGCGCGTCACTTTCGATCTCATCCGCAACGCGCGCAAGCACGCGGAGGCGCAACGACGCCGGCGGCTTCTCGCTTGCACACAACACAGGGTCGGTGGCCGTCGTTTGCTCAAGCGCTTTGACCTCCGACTGGACGGTCGGCGACGCAGATGCAAGCGCGCGTTCAAAGCGCGCAGCATCGACTTCGTCGAGCATGCCAAGCGCGCCGAGCTGCGCAAGCTCGAGCAAGTCCTCACGGGAAAGTTCTGAGTTCTCCAACATGCCTACAGCGACACCCTTTTGACAGCACTCTTTCTACAGCACGCATATTACAGCACGCTTTTTA